>CAZMYK010000141.1:0-8363 GCA_964570435.1 uncultured Saprospiraceae bacterium
GTGAAAAAGAGCTGCGTTATCGAGGGCCTTAGTGAGATACTTTCGAGGAAAGCGGTTGCCGACGTGCATGTCACTTATTTGCATCAGCGTTCGCCCTTCTAAGCTACTTGGAAGATCTTCTAGGTAGAGCGGAACTTCTACAAACTCAAGCCAAAATGGTTCTACCTGCCATGAATACAAGCCTGTTAAAATTGGAAGTGCAGATAGGGCCCCAATACTTCTGACAAATTTCCTGCGCTTCATCATTTGTAGTGTTCTACAACTGGGAATGGATCGTAGTAGTGATGCAAGATTTCCTTCCATTTCTCATACTGTGGGGATTTTCTAAAACCAATGGTATGGTCTTCTAGAGCATCCCACTCAACAAGTAAGATGTACTTATCTTCCTCTTCCATACACTTTCGCAAATCGTGCTTGATATAGCCTTCAATATTGATGATATATTGACTTGCCTTAGCAAAATCCAATTCAAATTTATGGCTCATCCCTTCCTTAATTTGCAATATAGCTACTTCAAGTACCATTTAATCCTGATATATTAGTGTCAAAAATATACCCTTCTATGCGAATTCATAAATTCTACCTAATAATCTTCATGACATTTCTAGCCATCAATTTGCAAGGTCAGTCGTCGCAGGACAACCGGATGTACGACATCATCGCTAGCAGCTCACCTACGAGGATAAAAGCGGATATTCAGAAACTAGTTGGTTTCGGTACGAGGCATACCCTTTCAGATACCACCTCTGAAACTCGTGGAATTGGAGCAGCACGGAGGTGGATCAAGGAGGAATTCGATCAGATATCAGCAGCTTGTTCTTCTTGTCTTGAGGTATCTTTTCAAAGAGGAAAGGTAGAACCAGGAGAGTCGCGTAGGATACCGGAAGGAGTAGACATTGTCAATGTCATGGCTATAAAAAGGGGGAAAATTTATCCTGACAGGTACATCATCATGTCTGGCGACATCGATTCCAGGGTGTCAAATTCCCTAGATGGGACATCAGATTCTCCTGGTGCTAACGACAATGCATCTGGGATGGCTGGAGTCCTAGAGGCAAGCCGGCTGCTTTCTAAGTACGATTTTGCAAGCTCAATCATCTTTGTTGGTCTATCCGGCGAAGAGCAGGGTCTATTTGGTGGAAAAATACTGGCCAAGCACGCCAAAGAAAAAGGATGGAACATTATCGGAGTCCTAAACAATGACATGATCGGAAACATTCATGGAATTGATGGCGTTATAGATAATACAACCTTTAGAGTCTTTTCACAGGCTGCTTCTCCAGATGAAAACGAACAACAAAGGATTTGGAAGAGATTCTATGGCGGAGAAGTGGATGGGCCGTCTAGGCAAATTGCTCGGTATGTGGAGAAAATGACATCGCAGTACATGACTAATCTGCGAGCGATAATGATCTATAGATTAGACAGATTCGGTAGAGGAGGCCACCACAAACCCTTTAATGACGCCGGTTTTCCTGGGGTTAGAATAATGGAAACTCATGAAAATTACAATATGCAACACCAGGACTTGAGGACAGAGGACGGTATTGAATACGGTGACGTTATAGAGGGAGTTGACTTCGACTACGCTTCAAGGCTGACTGCTGTGAATGCTATTGTCTTAGCTGGTATTGCCTGGGCACCTGATGCACCGCAAGGCTTAATGATCGGAGGAGCTGTTAGACCTTCAACAAAACTTCGATGGACCAAGTCTAAGGACAAGCATGTGAAAGGCTACAAAGTCTACTGGAGGGAAACAACGGAAGCGCAATGGCGGTACTCACGGTATGTCGGAGACGTTGACGAATTTATTTTAGAAGGAATTGTGATAGACAACTACTTATTTGGCCTTGCAAGTGTTGCTGAAGACGGAAACGAGAGCGTTGTCTCCTACCCTACAACCCTAATACCGAGGAGGTAGTCAGGAATGCAAGCTTTCTGCTAATTCATTTCTGCTGCAATCTGTTGACAGAGCCAAGAAACCCGATTCTTAGATTCTTCTGACAGAGCTCCATTTTCTCCCCAAGCATGGACGTAGGATCCAAAGGTCATTCCTAAATATTCGGCAGACATCTTAAAAGGATAGACAAATTGCTCTGGCGCATCATCACTACCAGAAACACTTACGACGTGCATTTTCAAGCCCCTGAGCTTTCGTCCAAGATCCTTATTCCACTTCAAAAGGTCAGAAATACGATCTAGTAGTACCTTCATCATCCCACTCATAGTATACCAGTATATAGGAGTCGCCCAGACTACTTCTTGATGTTCTATCATCCTTGCTATAATCTGCTCAAAGTCATCTTCAACTCCTCCTTCGTAAGTAAAGTGGGCAACCTTAAAATCTGATAAGTGCAAGATTGAAGCATCAAGATGGTCTTGAATTACTTCTGCAACACCATTAGTATTACCTGTCTTCCGATGACTTCCTTGGATTATTAACATCTCTTTCTACCTGAAACAGAAACCCACTTAGAATGTTCTCTCTAAGTGGGCTACATATTCATTTTACATTCCCTGTAAAAAAGACACCTAAGGATGTTAATTCATGGTGTATTTGCTAGTGTACAGCAAAAAAACGCATAAAAACTTAAATTGTTGGACGAAAGACAAAATTTTAACATTTGATCGAGAATTTATCACTTGTATGTCACAGTCATGTCAGAATCTACCACTATGATGAAGTCCGCAAGGTCTTTCGTTGCTACTTCCGGGTCCTTCACAACGCTTATTGAGACCACATTTAGCCCAGGTTGATATTTTTCAAGATACCAAAGAATGCCTTCACCGTTGTCTGAGTGGAACTTACCATTCACATGCACCAGATAGGAATTTTCCTTTATAGAATTGCCAATACTATGTGCCATAGTAGCATCCTTAATTGCTTGAGCCTTGGGGAAGTTTTCACCACCATGGCCTTCCACCATTTCCAGCATTTTCACGTAAGCTGGAAGACTCGCATCATAGGGAATCGGTAAGGGAGCAATATACTGCTTCTCTTCAGGCACTAGCGTTTCTATTGCTTCGAAACCTGACTTATAGACCATGGAAGCATAGCGTCTCGGTATATTGGAAGCGATCACTGGAATTTTTTCAGTCTTTGCAAATTCTACTATAGGACTGTAGTCTGTTTCATAATTAGTCCACAGACGCGCTTCTTTTTCGAATTCTTCCTTTTCTATCTTCCCACTTAGGTAGGAATCCACTACCTCTTGCTGGTCCTTTTCGAACATTTCCAAGGCAAGAACAAGGTCTCCGCCCGAATTTAGGGTCTTGAGCAACTTCATTTGTAGCCAATGGCTAATAGGGTCATTGTGAATTTCTCCAAAAAAGATGACATCTGCTTTCTTACAAGACTTGATCAGCTTCTTGAAAGAAGACTTCTTCAACTTCTCATTAAGAATACGATGGCTTACAGCTTCCTGACTGATCATATTCCCAGGAAGGAAAAACAGGCATGCTATAATTATTCGTGAGACATTATTAAATTTGATCATGGTGCGAAAGTTCATACTCATCATTTCTTTATTTGTAATTTGCTTAGGTCTCTCCTCCCAGCAAGATATAGAAGAATTTCGTTTCATCATGGATTCTATCGTGAATAATGCAATAGATTCTGCAGCTTTTCCAGGTGCTCAAGTCTTGGTGATGCACAATGATAGTGTCTTGCACCACAAGGCATATGGTTTCCATACATTTGAAAAAGTAACTAAGGTAGAAACAAGTCATCTTTATGACCTTGCGTCCCTTACCAAGGTACTAGGAGGAGGAATGGCATTGATGCGATTGCAAGAGAAAGGCATGTTTAGTCCTAATGAGGTGTTAGGCGAAAGTCACCCCTTTTTCAAACGCTCTGATAAGGCTGATATCAGTTGGAGAGAAATTCTAGCACATCAATCTGGGATGGAACCTTACATCGTCTTTTGGAGGACTGCAATCAATCAAAAAGGGCAATACAAGTGGCGAACTTTTGCTAACAGAGGCTCACGTCCGTTTAACATTCAGATCGATAGCACCATCTTCCTCCACCGCCGATATCCTAGAAAAATGCACAAGTTGATCAAAACCTCAAATTTGCGTGAAAAGAAGACCTATCTCTATTCTGGTTTAGGCTTCCTTTTGATCCCCGACTTAGTTAGACGTAGGACAGGAAAGAGCCTGGATCATTTTCTCAGCACTGAAATTTTTCAGCCACTTGGAGCTACAAGGATTTGCTACCAACCCACTAAGTACTTCAGCAAAAATGAAATAGTTCCCACAGAAAACGACACCTTCTTTCGCAAGAAACTAGTGCATGGATATGTGCACGATGAGAATGCTGCAATGTTTAATGGTGTTTCTGCCAATGCTGGCCTTTTTTCCAATGCAAAGTCTATTGCCCTCATAGCAAAGCTCCTCCTTGACTCCGAATCAAATATCATTTCTCATGATGTTGTGAAGGAATACACTAGCGTTCAATTCCCAGAAAACGATAATAGGCGTGGGCTAGCATTTGATAAGCCAAGTCTTAAGGGTGATGAGCGCACTTATATAGCTGATTCAGCGAGTCCAGCATCTTTTGGTCATAGCGGTTTCACTGGTACTTTTCTGTGGATTGACCCCGAAAAGGACCTCGTATTGATATTTCTCAGTAATCGAGTCCATCCGTACAGAGGTAACCGGAAACTGTACTCTATGAATTTCCGCCCTCAACTTCATCAAGCCGCCTATGATTACTTGGAAAATTGATCCTTGGAACGGGATCTTCCTTTTATTCCTGATATTTGCATCTGAAAATATGAGGGCGCAAACTGATTCGACCTACATCGATTTCAGTGCCTACGTCCACCTTGACAGCATCATGATAAGTGCAAGCAGGGAGGGTTTCAGTGTCGAAGAATTCATTAAAATCATCCAAGAGGATCGATCACTTGAAGAGTCTTTTAATAATATGAGAAAGATCTCCTATACCTATAGCAATGAAGTGAAATTCTTCAAGAATAATGGCAACTTGAAGGCCTCTCATACGAGCAAGAACCACCAACATTTCGAAGAAACTTGCCAGTGGATGGAAGTCTTAGAATCACATGATTTTGGAAATTATGAAAAATTCTATACAACAGACTTTTACAAGAGGGTCTTCTATAAGCCCTTGCTTCCTTGCAAGAAGGAGGACGAGCCTAAGAAAGTTAAACGGACGGCCCGCATTCTAGAAAAAAGAATTGTTGAATTAAAGAAGTTGATCTATACGCCTGGGCAGGAAGCATCTGTCCCATTGATTGGAGGGAAGACAGCAATATTCTCTGAAAAGATGCTTGGTAATTATGACTTCTCAATTGAAGCGAAGGAAGAATCCTACCTCTTCACAGCCAGGATCAAACCCCATTATAACCATCACAACCCCAATGGATCAGTTGTCAAATATCTCGAGATAGAAATGAAAAAGGAGACATTTCAAGTGATGAGCCGCAATTACAAGTTGCAATACAATGCTGGCGTATACCACTTCGATATTGTGATGAAGGTGGACCTGATCCAAAATAAAAACCTATACATTCCTTCTAGAATCTCTTACGATGGCTTCTGGAAGGTGGTTGGCAAGCCTAAAGAAAACTGCAAATTCGAATTTCAACTTATAGAAATCTTTGAATCATGATCTTAGTCGTCGATAGCGGAGCTACAAATTCAACTTGGAAGTTTATGACTCCTAATACAGCGAAGATCTTTACCCGGCCAGGGTTGAATCTATCTACTAGTAACATACTTAATTTCGACTTTACATTTCCTGAATTTAGGAAGGAGGTGAGCAAAATTCTTTTCTTCGGAGCAGGTTCAGGCTATAATGAGAAAGATGAGCTTCTGAGGAAGCAAATTCTTACAGCATTTCCTGATTGTACATCTATAATTATTAAAACAGATCTAGAATCTGCAGCTATCGCTCTTTCGCAAGGTCAAAAAAGCATCGTCGCCATCCTAGGAAGTGGATCCAATTCTTGCTTGTACGATGGCAAAGAAATTATTGACAAAGCACACAATCTAGGCTACATACTAGGTGACGAAGGTAGCGGATTTGCGATGGGTCGTAGCGTGCTTCAGGCCTACTTCTATGGGAAAATGGAGATTACAGACCGTAGGCTTTTCGAAGACCTTTATGGTTTGTCTAGACCTGCGCTTATTAAGAAGGTATATCACAGCAATCAAAAGTCTAGTGCCTATATCGCCAGCTTCTGCCAATTCCTCTCTAGCTCTTCTGAAGGCTTGCGTAGACAGATCGCACATGAAAATCTTGCTCAATTCTTTGACCACCAATTGGCCTATTATGGAGAGAGGGCTAGTCTGCCGATAAATTTCTCTGGTTCCATATCATGGCATTTCTGGGATTCGATAGAAGAAATATGTAGAAAATATGCATATAAACTAGGTAACATTATACAAAATCCCATAGATTCGCTCTCTTATTCACAAATAATTGAATTATAGAATTACTTGACATGGCAACTGATATCAAAAAAATTGCAGTTTTTACATCAGGTGGTGATGCCCCAGGGATGAATGCAGCAGTTCGTGCCGTAGTAAGAACAGCTACCTACCATGGTCTAGATTGCTATGGAATCTACCGTGGATATGAGGGAATGATCAATGGACGCATCAGAAAACTAGCGGCAAGGGATGTTGGAAATATCATCCAAAGAGGTGGAACTATCCTAAAGACTGCAAGAAGCGATCGCTTCAAAACAGCAGAAGGAAGGAAGGTAGCTTATGGTCATCTCAAGGAAGCAGGGATAGATGCCTTAGTAGCCATAGGAGGTGATGGTACGTTCACAGGAGCCGATGTCTTCTATAAAGAATTCGACATCCCAATCATTGGACTTCCAGGAACAATAGACAACGATATTTGTGGAACGGACTATACCATTGGATTTGATACGGCAATTAACACAGCCATCGAAGCAGTAGACAAGATTAGAGATACAGCAGACTCTCACAATAGGTTGTTTTTTGTCGAGGTGATGGGAAGACACTCTGGCTATATTGCCCTTCATTGTGGGATCGGAAGTGGCGCAGGATGCATATTTCTTCCAGAATATGATACTCCCCTCGATGAATTGGTAGACGTCTTGAGGAAGGCCAATGAAAAAGACAAGAAATTTAACATGGTGATCGTCGCAGAAGGAAATGCTAGCGGAAATGCCATGGAAATAGCCTCTAGGTTGACTGAAATGTACGACGGTTATGAATCAAAAGTGACCATCCTTGGCCACATGCAGCGAGGCGGCGCTCCTTCCTGTCACGATAGAGTCCTTGCTAGTCGCTTAGGGTACAATGCCGTTGTAGAACTCATGAAGGGCACAAAAAATGTGGCGCTAGGCATCGTTGATGATGAACTATGCATAACCCCATTCGAAGAGGCCATTTCTCAAACTAAAAAGCCGAAACAATCTATGCTAGAAATGGCCCGTATCTTGTCTATTTAGCAAAAAGATTTACTGTTTTTCCCTCATCTTCAAGGGTAATTGTCTTGACCAATTTTCTAATCCCCAAGCTATTTACTTTGTAGACCTTGGTACCATTCGTCCAATCCTTATCTCTCTTCTGCAGGGGCATCATAGGGAAGCCATAGCTGAACCTTGAGCCATCAGGTTTTGGTCCTACAACATAGAATTGGTGTCTATTTGCGGAGTTGTTCTTAATTGTGAATTTGATAAATCTAATATCAGCGCCTTCCTCTACCTTTCTCTCAGTCACCAGTTTATTATTAATGTAGAGTTTTCCATCTTCTAGATTTTTGTAATCATAGTCCCCGCTAACTAGGGCCTTGATGGTCCCCCAACTGTCGTACCTGAAAGTTGCTTTTTGAGCTTCCAAGTAGGAGCCGTCCACAGTTGCTGTTCCTACTTTAACCATCAAATGATCGACCCTACCCACCAAGGTAAGATCGCCTACGTTGGCTAGAACACTAAGGTCTTCATGATCAATGTTAAAGACTTTCGTTTTCGAATGACTCGTCTGCGTAATCTTGGTGATGTTCCTTCCTCCAATTCTTACAAGGACCTTACTTTTCGGTTGTATCCAATCTAATTGATCAACGTGCAAGACGCCATTCCGTACCTCCTTGTCGACCTCCTCGATCAAGTTGCCATCGATTGTAATTTCTAAGTATTCCTTGGCCTTCAGGTCTATTTCATAGTTAGCAGTAAGACCCATATCTATGGCTGTAAAAGCACCGACTGGGATATCTTTCGTACTTGCAATACCGTTTCCTTTGATTTGAGCAAGCATCTGAGAAGACGAGGCAAGCATGATTATCAATAGAATATTTTTCATTTTGATATTTTTTTAGTGATTAAGTAATCGATTCCAAATCTACCAGAGCCTAGAACGAG
>CAZMYK010000142.1:0-8226 GCA_964570435.1 uncultured Saprospiraceae bacterium
CGCATCAAAACTTGAATGGACAGGGACTCACAATGATGTCGCTTTTCGCATCTATCAAAATTTTTAAAAAAAAGAACTAATGACTACTATTTTAAACAGAAGAGATTGGCTAAAATCCTCCACCTTAATATCCACAGGTTTGGCAATAGGATCAGGAGTAAACATAGTAACGCCATTTGTTAATCCCAAGAACACAGCTGTGAGAGAATCCTTCCTGGAATGGGAGGTAAGTTCTCCCGCAGCTGTTGATTTAGATAACCTGAGGGCAAGGCTGTTGGCTAATGAGAATCCACATGGTCCTTCTGATAAAACAAAGCTAGCCATCTATGATACCGTTTCGAAAGGAAATAGATATGGTCACGGCTATGCCAAGAAACTTATCGAAAAGATTGCACTCAAGGAGGGTGTGACACCTGATCATATAATTCTTGGTCCCGGATCTTCGGACCTACTTGAAAAGACAGCTGTCTCCTTGTTCATGAAGGGCGGTAACATAGTATCTGCGGATCCAGCGTACATGTCGCTAATTAAGTCTGCAGAGGCTATGCAGGCTACCTGGAAGCCTGTTCCATTGAAAAAGGACTGGTCACACGATCTACCTGCTATGGAAGCAGCTATTGATTCGAATACTCAGTTGGTTTATATCTGTAATCCGAACAATCCAACAGGTACAATTACACCGGCGAGTGATCTTTGGTCATTCTGCAAGGAAGTTTCCAAAAAGATGGTACTCTTTGTCGACGAAGCCTACCTTGAATTTATGGAGGCAGGTCCAGAAAAGAAGAGTATGGTTGGACTGATCAAAGAAGGTAGTGATATTATTGTTGCCAGAACCTTCTCAAAAGTTCACGGGATGGCAGGCCTAAGAGTTGGTTACATCGTTGGGCAACCAGAAACATTAGAAAAAATAAATGCTACCTATAGAGCAAATATGGGTATGAACATCGCATCTATGATGGGTGCGTTGACAAGCATGGATGACAAATCTTTCATCGAAAATTCAATCGTCTGGAATAAGGCAAGTAGGGATTACGTGTGTGCTGAACTCAAAGGAATGGGCTTCAGTTACCTGCCTTCTCATACTAGTTTTGTTCTCTTCCCGATTGAAATGAAGGGTAAAGCCTTCCTCAAGAAAATGTTCGAACTAGGAATTGGCGTTCGTGCATTTATGGTTCACGGCCAAGATTATTGTAGGGTGAGTATGGGCACTATGCCTGAGATGAAGATGTTCGTAGAGTCATTGAAGGAAGTATTAACTTGAGAGTTTTTTTCCATTGAGTAGTTATTATATTCAATTTAGAAAGCAGGGTCGGCACCTACAGTCCAGACGTGCGATGTTTTAGCTGTTGATCTTGCTTTTTAGCTATCTTACTATAGGTAAGATGGTCATCAACAAATTTCCAATCAAGATGAATTTAGGAATTTCAAAGACAATTGCCCTCTTACTCTTGATTCTCCTAGGCGTCTTACTAAAAAAGAAGATTAAATCAAAGGAGGCTCTGGGTGGTATCAAAGTTCTAATTTTAAGCGTAGCACTTCCAGCAACAATTTTTGTTGCCTTACTTAAAGTCAATATAAGCCCAGAGCTCCTTATGCTACCGGTCCTAGCATTAGCGATTAATTTCACTATGTTCGGAGGTGCTAAAATTTTTACAACACTATCTGGTGAAAAAAATAAGGTAAACCGCAGGACCATGTTGTTGCTAATGCCTTCATTTGCTCCAGGTCTATCTTGTTTTCCATTTCTAACTGAATATTTAGGAGAAAAAAGCCTTGCTATTGCAGCCCTTGCTGACGTAGGGAATAAAGTTTTTGGATTAATTATCCTCTACTTGATAGCTATGTCGTGGCACTATGCTATAAAGAAAAAAACAAGTACAGCAGAGTCTGGTACTAACAAATATAAATCTCTTGTCATGGCATTGATCAGTGAGCCGATCAACATTGTGATCGTGCTTGCTGTGATGATGCTATACCTTGGATACAACTACGTATCTCTTCCACAATTTGGGCAAGATGCAATTTCTAAGTTGAGTCTGATGATGACTCCCCTGGTTTTGATTTTTATCGGAATTGCCGTAAAGGTAGGCAAGAAGGACGTCATGAAAATTTTGCAGATCCTATTTTGGCGTTCTGGCTTCGCCTTTCTTGTAAGTACTGTTTTACTACTACTGTTGCCTAAGGAGGTTTCTGTCATTACCCTCCTTGTTGCGATTGCTCTCCCGCAGAGTTCTTGCAGCTTTTGGCCTTTTGCCCACATGGTTGCAGTGAGTAAGTTAGATGAAGGGTCTGATATTAAGACTTTTAATTTAGACCTTGCAGTGAATATTCTAGCCTTTTCACTGCCATTTTCAACGATGATCATCTTGCTAATTTGCTCAACAGGAACTTACTTCGCCAACCCTACTGTCCTCCTTCTTATTGGGTTGACTTTTATCTCTATCGGGATAGCTCCATCGTTGCTACGTTTTTTCAAAAGTAAGAAGGTAGCAGAGTTTGACCTTCCCTTAAGTAAGGAGGCAGCAGGGTAGGAAGAGCAAAAGGTTTTTAACTTGAGACTTCAAAGTTGACAATCATTTAAATTGCAAGACAATTAATTCATGTATGTTATGCACATACATGATGTCACTGGTCACTACTACTCGACAACATTAACAAGACGACCGATAGATTCAATCTCTATAGTCACCTTGTCACCAGATTGGAGGCTAAATTCGGTGCCTGGTACAATTCCAGTTCCGGTCATCAGAAAACATCCATTCGTAAATGTAAGATCACGGTACAAATACTGAACAAGGTCCTCGAATTTTCTAACAATTTGATTCACCTTAGTAGATCCTTCAAAAATTAACTTAGATGCTCGGTCGATGGTCATTCTGATTTTCGTGTCTAAGGGCAGGGCCTCTTTGGTGACCAATATGCCTGGTCCGAGGGCCGCACTCTTGTCATAGACCTTTGCTTGTGGTAGGTAGAGTGGGTTTTCCCCTTCTATACTGCGACTACTTACATCATTTCCAATCGTATATCCCACAATTTTTCCGGAAGAAGTAATGCACAATGTCAATTCGGGCTCAGGGACGTTCCATTCAGAATCTCTACGAATTCTAATTCTTTCATGATGTCCTGCAGCTCTTTCAGCATTTGACTTGTAAAATAATTCAGGTCGCTCAGCTACATAGACCTTGGCATAAAAATCTGCACCACCACTATCCTTGGATTCTTCCTGCCTCGCCATTTTACTATTATAGTAGGTGACGCCAGAGGCCCATATTTCTTGTGAAACGATCGGCTTTAATAGTTGATCTGTACCTAGGAAAATATCTCCATTTGGAATTAGGTTCTTGGAAATGCAGTTTGAATGGCATTTGTGATGTAGGAGATCATCATTAATGAAGTCATCCCAATTTGTGTCTGTAAGCAGGAAGAAATCCTCGTCTGATCTCATTAATATTCCAGACTTTGTGTGATACAGTCTCATAATCTTAGGTTAGAAATAGGTAAAGTAAGAAAACTACTAAGCCAGCAGAACTTCCGACGAGTAATGAACCCAAGGTATATAATCTGTATCCTTGCTTTGCACTAAGACCACTCATCTGTGTCATGACCCAAAAAAAGCTGTCATTGGCATGAGAAACAACCGCTGACCCGGCACCAATTGAAATCACTACCATAGCCTTCTGAAGGCTAGAATCGAAACCCAAATTTTCCATCATTGGGGCTATGATTGAGGCGGCAGTAATCAGAGCTACTGTCGAAGATCCTTGCGCTGTTTTGATAGCTGCGGCGAGAATGAATGGTAACCAAATACTTAAATTAGAATTTGCTAAGACCTCACCTAGGAGGTCAGCAATACCAGAATTTTGCAGGACCTTTCCGAAGATTCCACCAGCACCGGTAATAAGTAAGATGGATGCACAATCACGAAGAGCCTTTCCCACCCATCCCTCTGTGGACAGCATTTCCTTGTTGAAGTTCTTAGGGAGGGTACAGGCAAGCAGTACGCCAATAAGCAGAGCTATGATTGGTTGGCCAAGGAAGAGGATGAAGTCTCGAGGCCAAAATGTTCTTTCGGTTATTTGAGGCAGTATCGCTGCCACAACTATCAGCAAAATGGGCAGTACAACTGGAAGAGAAGCACGAAAGGCGGAAGGAGCGGCCTTTATTTTTTCGATGACTTCTTGCTCGGTAATATCTGGATTAGGATCGATGTACGTCTTGGAAACGTAAAGTGTTGAATATAGAATTCCGACTACCAAGGCTATAATGCTTACCGGTATACCTACTAATATTACTTGGCCAAGATTAGCTTCTAAAATACCAGCTGCAGCTATAGGACCGGGAGTGGGAGGAACCATAGTATGTGAAGCCATTAGTCCCATTGCAAGTGCGACTGCAGAACCCGTAATGGAAATCCCCGCCTTCTTAGAAAGACTTTTATTCAATGGAGAAAGCAAGATGAAACCACTGTCAGCGAAAACAGGGATGGACACAAAGTAACCAAGTATTCCCATCGCTGGTGCAACACGCTTCCTACCAACTACCTTCAAAACCCTAGCTGCCAAGGCATATGCACCTCCCGTATTTTCAAGAAAGGCGCCGATGATGACGCCAAAAATGATAATTAGACCAATCTTTCCAAGTGTCCCTCCAAAGCCATCGTTAATCGACGAGATAATTAGATCAAATGGCATTCCAGCAAGTAGAGCGAATCCAAGAGCAACCAGAAAGAGTGCCAAGAAGGGATGCATCTTGAGGTTGTTCGTAAGCAAGATGATTGCTAGGACACTTAGTATTAGTAATAGTATGATCATAGTTTTCCGTAATTGTTAGCTATACTAGTTTACTTTCAATGACAATCTCCTTCTACCTCACTGCCAGACTTTCCCACCAGAAAATCTAAGTCCATTCCCTTCTCTGCCTGCTCCACATGGTCGATGAACATCCGAACATACCCCCTCTTTGCTTTCTCCTCTGGCGCAATCCATGCCGACTTCCTCGCTTCAAGTTCTTCTACACTAATATCAAGATGAAGTCGTCTTTGCTTAACATCTAATTCAATGTAGTCACCATTTTTTACCAAGGCTAGGTTACCGCCAATTGCTGACTCCGGAGATACATGTAAAACCACTGTTCCACCTGCAGTCCCGCTCATTCTTCCATCGGAAATCCTAACCATGTCTGTAAATCCCTTCACGAGCAATTTTTCTGGTAAATCCAAGTTGCCTACCTCAGGCATGCCTGGGAAACCCTTGGGTCCCACACCTTGTAAGACCATCACCGAATTTTCATCAATTTCTAAATTGGGGTCATCAATCCTTGCCTTGTAATCGTCCATGCTGTTGAATACTACAGCCCTTCCTCGATGTTTCATTAACCGAGGACTTGCAGCGGAGGGTTTGATCACTGCGCCATTTTCACAAAGGTTGCCTTTGAGTACAGCAATACCTGCATCTTCCAAGAAAGGCGTTTTAATCTTTGCAATGACCTTGCTATTGTAGTTTCTTGCCTTTTCTGAGTTTTCTTGGTGATTCTTACCATTTACAGTGACTACGTTGGAATGCAAATGACTGGACAGTTCTTTCAGGATGACTGGAAGGCCACCAGCATAATAGTAGTCTTCCATCAGGTGGGTACCTGACGGCTTAAGATTAAGAAGAAGGGGAATATTGCTACCAATAAGATCGAAGTCTTCAAGACTTAAAGGCACTCCGATCCTTCCTGCAATCGCTGTCAGGTGGATGATCAAGTTTGTGGAACCTCCGATAGCTGCATTGACTTTAATTGCATTTTCAAAAGACTCTCTGCTTAGAATCTTACTTAGCTTAAGGTCTTCTTTTACCATTTCTACGATCCTTCTGCCTGAATGTCTTGCCATGACCTTCTTCCTTGAATCTGCTGCCGGAATCGCCGAAGCTCCTGCTAGACAAAGGCCTAGTGCTTCGACCATACTGGCCATGCTGGAGGCAGTTCCCATGGTATTGCAATGCCCAATGCTTCTAGATCCACAAATTTCGGCTTCATGAAAGTCCTCTTGAGTCCAGTTTTCGTTCTTGTCTTTTTGCTTCATTAGCCAAGTAAAAGATCCTGAACCTATTTCTTCTCCCCTAAATTTGCCGTTTAGCATTGGGCCTCCTGGTACAACAATAGTGGGGAGGTCAACACTGCATGCGCCCATTATTGTGGAGGGTGTTGTTTTGTCGCAACCAGTAAGGAGGACAATTCCGTCCAGTGGGTTGGCCCTAATAGATTCCTCCACATCCATACTTGCCAGATTTCGAAAAAGCATCGTTGTAGGACGCATGATTGTTTCACCAAGGGACATAACTGGGAATTCTAATGGATAACCACCTGCTTCTAGGACGCCCTTTTTCACCACTTCAGCGAAGTCTCTTAAGTGACCATTGCAAGGGGTTAGTTCTGACCAGGTGTTGCAAATTCCGATGATGGGTCTGCCGGTAAACATGTCATCTGGGTGTCCTTGATTTCTCAACCAAGACCTATAAACGAAACCCATTTTATCTTTTCCACCAAACCATTCTTGGCTCCTAAGTTTCTTATTTTTTTCCATTGATTTTCTGTTTATCTAGATCGGTTTTTACCTGTTGGGATGGCAGCCCCCGCGAGGCAAGCTAAGCTTGGGTCTAGATCTACTAAAATACAAATATATCTGAGGGTAAGTATTGCGTACTTAGTTTGCGCAGTGCAATTTGATGCTCAATTGCCTTGCAGCCTTAAAAGTAGGAGGTATTTTGATACTCTTCCATTGGAGGCACCAGACTACTATGTCATTTAGTATGGGCTGTGCAAGATTTCTCCTAAAGTACTTTCTATCCCTAAAGAGAGCAGTAGCTGCCAGGCTTCACATTCTAGCAGTCACCTTAAAGTTATGAGGCCTCATAATATGCAGAGGCTTACGAGCATTTTCCCTCAAGTAGACCTTGAAGAAGGAGGGGATGATGATCCCTTCATATACAGTGTGCTCTTCAATGAAGGCTGTACCTTTGAGGATGGCTCCTTGATCTCGAATAGTGTACTGTAGCTTATCCACCAAGCCATTACTTTGATTCACCCATAGTAGATATTGATCTAGCTTTTTCTGCGGAGCTGCAGACCTCCAAGAAACAAGTACCTTATCGTAGGTGTGGAGGCCGTATTTTTCTTCTCCAACGTGGTAGATCACATCGGCAGTCTTAATTCGAAATGGGAATTCAAGAAAGTATTGATAAGTCGGAAGCCAGAACTTAATGCCCTTCTTCTCAACGTCCAGAGGTGGTCCGTTAGGCGTTTCCCTAATAAAGCAATTCCCTTCATTATAGCCCCATGTTTTGCCCTTATTTTTTCCATTCAGAAAGAGCAAAGAACCAGCGTTCTCTTGAGCATAGTAGGCAAGTTTGAATTGGTTCTTCTTTTGACCAAAAGGATGAGCATACTTTCCTGTTAAGCCGTAAAAGTCATCGTTAAAATAGACCTGATAGGAAATGACCTGGTCCCATTTTTCTTGGCCCGAAACTCTAGCATATTTATCTAAAACTTCAACCCCTTTGACATGCATTTCTTCCGTATAGTCAGCTTCTGATCTTAGGTTTTTTGGCCTCAAATCCGCCAAACAAGAGGTCAAGAGTATGACCATTAAGCAACTGCCTAGAAGCAACCTCATTCTTCTAGCATTTTCTTCATTTCATTTAGCTTCATCATACAATCAATTGGTGTCATTCTATGAATGTCAACATTCTTCAAAATTTCTTTCAATTTTCCTGCTGTAGGGTCAACCGTTTCGAAGATCGATAGCTGCATAGCGCTACTCACATGGTCCAACTTCTTAGAGATGTCTGCTCCACCTTCAGAAGCGTCAAACGATTTTTGTTCTAACTCATTAAGTATTTCTTGTGCCCTTGCAACAATCTCTTTTGGCATTCCTGCCATCTGAGCCACGTGGATCCCGAAACTGTGATTACTGCCCCCAGGAATTAACTTCCTCAGAAAGATCACGCGTTGTCCGATCTCTTTTGTAGAAACGCTAAAGTTCTTGATCCGATCGTAGCGATCGGCCAACTTATTCAATTCGTGATAGTGGGTAGCAAACAAAGTCTTGGGACTTGATTTCTCATTGGTGTAAAGAAATTCGGCTAAAGACCAAGCTATAGAAATTCCGTCGTAGGTGCTAGTTCCCCGACCGATCTCATCCAATAGGATTAAACTTCGATCAGAAATATTATTCATAATCGA
>CAZMYK010000143.1:0-8157 GCA_964570435.1 uncultured Saprospiraceae bacterium
TTGCAATGATATATTTGCAGCAATAATCATCTCATCTTCTACAATCAATATTTTCATACTACTTCTACTTTAAGTGATTAATTTGCTTCAAACATAAAGTGAAGGCAGCGTCCTAAATCGTTAAGTCGACGTAAGCAAATTTTTGCAACCTAGAAGCCCTTTTGCATGTGCAAAATTCACTTGTCATGTGGTAATTTGTTTTGAGCCCTTGGCAAACCTATTTTTATCGATTTGTTTATAGGCAACTTGCAATCTTTAATATCTTCATAAGTAATGTCATATATCAAGGATGCCATCGACTACATTATGCGAAACAGGATTGTTGCACATATCCTATTTTGGTTTTGCTTTGTATTACTTTGCATCACATTAGCTATGTTAAATGGCGGTAACCCGAAAGAATCTCTGATCAGATACTTAGTCTTCCTTCCTTGTCAAGCTCTCGCTTGCTATAGTTTATTATATGTTCAAGTTCCCCACTTACTTCTTAGAAAGAAGTACCTACTATTTACTACTTCTCTATTGTTTACATTCTACATATTCTCAGCTCTGGCAAGACTGTCAAGCATTTACATTGCAGAACCCCTCTTCAGAGAGAATTTTACTCAAGAATCTGTCGTAGAAGTACTAGCAAACCCTCTTTATCTCGCTTTTATATACTTTCCCACTGTATATGTGATCGTCTTTCTTTTTGTAGGCATCAAGGTCATTAAGGATCGAATCAATGAAAGGCACCACCTGGAAATTGTGAAAGGCCAAAAGACTGCAACGGAATTAAAATTTCTAAAGGCTCAAATACAACCACATTTCTTGTTTAACACCTTGAACAACCTTTATTCTCTTGCTTTAACAAAATCTGAACAGACAGCAGAGGTCATATTGAAACTGTCTGATGTAATGGACTATGTACTTTATAAGTGCAATGAAAAAAGGGTTCCTTTGAGAAATGAAATCACTTTTCTAGAGGACTATATCGATCTTGAACGCCTTCGCTATGACGAAGATGCTGACATTGTTTTTGAACACCATAGTGATAATGACGCTTTGCAAATTGCTCCTTTAATCTTAATTTCTTTTGTGGAAAATGCGTTTAAGTATTGTGCAAGTACCGAGTCCAAGGGTTTGAAAGTCAAAGTGGAGCTAGAAAGCAGTATTGATCAGTTGACTTTTCGAGTTTACAATACACAGGTAAAATCATCCATTGGATCTTCGGCTGGATCAACACATGGAATTGGCCATATGAATACACTGAGACAACTAGAGATCAACTATAAAAATATGTACAATCTCGAAATAAGCAACATGGATGACTCTTACGAAATAAACCTAACTATAAAGATTGAAGATTCCTATGTATAAGTGCGTAATAATTGACGATGAGCCCTTAGCAATTAAAGTTCTAGAAACTTATATCAATCATGTTCCGGATTTAACAGTTACACATACATTTAAGAACCCTCTTGGTGCTCTAACAACTCTAGAGAATGAGGTAATTGATATTTTATTTCTAGATATCCAAATGCCAATGCTTACAGGTTTAGACTACCTAAAATCTAACATCGTAAAGCAGAAAGTCATCCTTACTACAGCTTATCGAGAATATGCCTTGGAAGGATACGAGTTAGATATCGTAGACTACTTGCTAAAGCCAATAGCCTTTCCAAGATTTCTTAAAGCAATTAGTAAATTCAAGCAAACATATCAGCATCCACTCGATCGGCTTGAAGAAACCCAGAAAAAAGTTGTCGAAGATCACATCTATGTGAATGTCAACAAGAAATTTGTAAAGATCCCATTTCATACCATTCTATTTGTCGATAGCTTGAAGGATTATATAAGAATACACACTGAAGAAAAATCTTATGTAACGAAAGAAAAAATTAGTTTCTTTTTGTTGAAGTTGCCGAACGAGTTCATTCGCGTCCATCGGTCATTCATTGTGAACACGAAAAAGATCACTGCTTTCACTGCTAAGGATATTGAAATAGGAGCAATAGAAGTACCTATTGGTAAGTCATATAAGGAACAAGTGACTCTTTTCTTGAAGTAGCAAGTGCTTTAGAGGTGCAGCCATATTTGGCAGATCACTCTCTTTGATTAGCTTTCGACGTCACTAATTTGATAAAATGCTAAATAGCATCGATAGATTTTTTCATTAAATCCCATTTAAAAGAAACCTTTTCCAAAATAATATTGTAGTAAATCTATTGACAAGAAAGATTTATTTTTTTATCATACGACTTTTGTAGGGAAATGTGTTAATACTTCTTTCCTTAGCAATACTAAGGAAGAAAGGAAAAGAGTGAATGATTCAGTGATTTAACCCATCCACAATCAATGAGACAATTAAGAATAACAAATAAAATCACCGCACGAGAAAGTCTAGCTCTTGATAAGTATCTTAATGATATAGGCAAGATTAGCTTACTTACGGCTGAAGATGAAGCCAGATTGGCTAAGTTGATCAGAAATGGTGATAAAGATGCCTTAGAAGAAATGACAAAGGCCAATCTAAGATTCGTTGTTTCAGTAGCGAAGCAATATCAGAATCAGGGTCTTTCTCTTTCCGACCTTATCAACGAAGGAAATGTTGGCTTGATGAAGGCTGCAAAAAGATTCGATGAAACGAAGGGTTTCAAGTTTATTTCTTATGCTGTTTGGTGGATTAGACAATCGATACTGCAGGCGATAGTTGAATATTCGAGGATTGTTAGACTACCTTTGAACAAGGTGGGTTCCTACAACAAAATCAATGAAGCCTTCTTGAATTTTGTTCAGAAGCACGAGCGAGAGCCTACTCACGAAGAACTTGCAGATATACTGCAGATCAACACCAAGGAAGTAACTACCATGTTAAATGGGAAAGGCAGGCACGTATCATTTGATGCGCCCTTAGGTGGTGAGGAAGGTGAATCCACCATGCTTGATCTATTCGAAGATGACGAGAATATAAGTCCGGATCTAAAACTGATGGAACAATCCTTAAAGGACGAAGTCAATCATGGTCTTTCTAGTCTTTCACCAAGAGAAGTTGATGTTCTTGCTGCCTACTATGGTCTAAAAAGCGAAAAAGGTAAAACTTTAGAAGAAATTGGTGACATGTACGGATTAACTAGGGAAAGAGTTCGACAGATCAAGGAAAGGGCACTTCGTAGGTTAAGAAAATCAGTAAATAAGAACGCCTTGAAGTCCTACCTAGGATAGATCATAGGCCTTTGAAAATCATACTTTTACGTTACATTTCCTTCCTCTGCTTTGCTATCTCCTAGCAGTATTTGCTCAATCGACCATTTACAAATCTATGCATTAATTACTACATTGTGTTGGTATAGAAAATAGATGAATGTTCAGAATACTTGATTTAATTCTCAACGGTGGTTTTGATCCAAAGAAGGAGTTGCTCGATCTCAGATCTGAAATCACTGAGCTTACTGACAAGGTCATCAATTGGGACGAATCTGAGCTTGAGTTACTTTCATTAAATCAGGTGGAAAGAAGTTTTTCTAAGCGCTTTTCAAACACCGTTAGTGCCTTGATCGATTCGATCTACCACGAACATATGCTCGCCTATTCTTATCGAGAATTCCCGGGCAAACGTAAGAAGGCCATTATCTATGCAGCTACTAATGACCACGAATTCTTCTACATTATCAAGGGAGAAAGTACACAGATATTCGTAGACCAACACTTCATGGGAACCATGAACCGAGATGGTCTAATCTATGGAAAGAACAATCGTAGGTTAATTGCCAGGCTTAATGACTATAAACGACCTGTGAAACCCATTGTTATCGGTGACAAGGAAGTTGCCGCTGTCCTAGACCCACTAGATCATGACAAATTTAATCCACGGGCCTTTGAATACATTTCCTCCAAGATTTCGCACCCCAATTTCCTGATCACCTTGGCGCTTGCCATCTACACTATTGTAGATCGGACTAAGGACGTCAAGAAACTCAAGTAATCATTGGGTTAGCCGCCAGAATTTTAGTTAATTTGTGTCAGCTTCGCAACATTTGTAAGGGTGTGGGGTTAATATATACGATATGAGTACATTAGACAAAGTGAGGTTCATCATTTATCGTTGCCACGAGAAAGGCCTTGAAATTTTCCTTGTTAATTCGGATATAGAAAATGACCCATACATCTGGAACATTCCCCAAGGAGACTTACTTAGTCAGAAGGTCACGGTGGATTCCGAACAGGTCATTGAGTTAGATCCTTTCGAAGACGAATTCGGTAATGTTTCCAGGGCCTATGCAATAGAAGGAGATTGGCATGACATTCCTTCGATTAGAGGAATGATTAAGCATGACATTAAGTTGGTCAAGTCAAAGGTTAAGGAGATCCTTCCTGATTCTGAAAAAGGGACTTTCTTTGCTGTAAAGGAAGCAGTTAAGAAAGTACTTCCAAATGAATACGCAGCCTTAAAGGAGTTGAAGGACATAATAGTTGATAGAAATATGCTGAGGAATCTGTAGAATCTCTTAGTTAAAAATGATATGAAGGTGATCGTTCGAAAGAGCAGTCACCTTTTTTCGTGGCATCAGAACGGTAGAGTAATCCGCTACATTTGGGCTAAGTGGCCAATCCTTTTTAAACGCAGCACATTGTCAATTCTAAATAAGAACTTGGAAAAGTACAGCATACTACATTACTTCTTATTTTTACGCAATAAATCACACAAGAGATGTCAGTAGTAGGAGATACGAACTACCAATTCGAAAATCAGGTTTCATTCTACAGAGGAAAGGTGAGAGAAGTCTATCGATTTCCAAGCAAGATAGCAATGGTCGCCACAGATCGGATCTCCGCCTTTGATCACATCCTTCCAGAACCAATTCCATATAAGGGACAAGTTCTCAACAAGATTGCTGCTCATTTCTTAGAAGCCTCAGCAGCAATTGTTCCGAACTGGCTAGAATCTTGCCCCCACCCCAACGTGGCGATTGGAAAAGCTTGTGAACCCATCATGCTGGAAATGGTCATCCGTGGTTACATGGCGGGGCATGCAGCACGAGAGTATGCTAAAGGGAAAAGAATGCTATGTGGTGTAAGTTTGCCAGAAAATCTACAAGAGGGTGATGCTTTTCCTGAAGCCATTATCACTCCTGCCACCAAGGCTGAAGAAGGGCACGATGAAGATATTTCAGCTGAGGAGATTCTCAACAAAGAGATAGTTGATCAAGAGACTTGGAATATCTTGTGTGATTACACAAGAAAGCTCTTTCAGATGGGTTCTGAGATGGCGGAAGAACGCGGTCTTATTCTTGTCGATACGAAGTACGAATTTGGAATCTATGAAGGAAGAGTTCTGCTTATGGATGAAATCCATACACCCGATAGTTCTCGGTACTACATTCAAAAGGGCTATGAAGAAAGACAAGCAAGGGGTGAAAAGCAACAGCAACTTTCTAAGGAATTCGTCAGAGAGTGGCTAATGGCAAATGATTTCCAAGGATTAGAGGGTCAACAAATGCCTGAAATGCCTCAAGCCTTTGTGAAAGAAGTATCAGATCGATACATAGACCTCTACGAAAAAATTACGGGCAAAGCCTTCAAGCCCTATTCCAGCCCGAAGATGAAGGAGGAAATCGAAATTGCCATTAGTCAAAACCTCTAGGTGTGGAGCATGAAGATTCAATTTCCCTGAACAAGTTTATTAGCTCCACAGGAGAATGTTCGCGACGCGAGGCTGACAAGCTAATAGACCAAGGAAGAGTTCTGCTAAATGGCTTAGTAGCAAGGAAAGGAAACCGTGTAGGACCAGGAGATGAAGTCATTGTAGATGGTTCCTACCTCAAAAAATCAAAGAAGCAGAAGGTCATCATAGCATATAATAAACCCCTTGGGGTAGTCTGCACTACAGATCGCCGTGAAGCAAACAATATCATCGATCAAATTAAGTACAAAGAGCGCCTCTTCCCCATTGGCCGACTTGACAAACCTTCTCAAGGACTAATACTTCTTACGAATGATGGAGATATCGTAAACAAGATACTAAGGGCAGGAAACAAGCATGAAAAGGAATACATTGTAACAACCAACAAGGCTATCACACCAAGCTTTATCAAGAAAATGGCAGGAGGATTACCCATTCTGGGCACAACTACCAAGAAGTGCAAGGTTCAGCAAACGGGAACTCACAAATTCAAGATTATTCTTGTCCAAGGTTTAAATCGTCAGATTAGAAGGATGTGCGAATTCCTTGGCTACAAGGTAGCCTCTTTGAAGCGCGTGCGAATTATGAATCTTCACTTAGGTAATTTGCAAGAAGGCTCCTGGCGTAGGCTGACAAAGCAGGAGGAAGAGGACTTAAGAAAACTGAGCTCGGACTCATCTAAAACATAGCTAGCAAGTAAGAATATCAAACAAGAAACACTAAACCAGGCTTGTCTACAAAAAACTGATGAATTTCGATCGCGGCATGACATCACATTTTGCTTTAACACTTCTGCATGCAACTTATTGGCAAAAAAAGAGCGCTCCATGTATTCAACACCGAGCGCTCACCAAACCTTAAAAACCAATCGATTATTTCAAGAGGAAATAACTAATTATAACTTGATAAATTCTTTAATCATTTGATCTTCCCCGTGTAAAATTCTCAAGTAGTAAACGCCAGCGTCAAGATTTTCCACGTCTAGCTTCATATCGTCATTATTCATATTATTCCTTATGGTAAGCAATTGTCCATAGGCATCAAAAACTTGAACATCTACCTGGTACTTTGGTCTAACCAACATACCTAAGGTGATGAATCCATCAGTAGGATTAGGGAAAATGTCAACATCTTCTGGCCTTATCTGGCCGCTTGTACAGAGGCTTCCCTCGGTCACTCTAGTAACAGTGATAGGGTTAGAAAGTTCAAAACATCCCATCAAATCTGCAGCGCTTGAATCTACTTCTGCACCACTAATTTCACCGTTGTACGACAAATGCCATATCAAGCATACCCCTGCTCCGGCACCTTCTAAGTCGAATGGAGGTTCTGCAGGAAGAGCTAGAATCTTAAGGTCTTCATCAGTGATCACCCAAGCGCTAGATTCTCCGACACTTTCCTCAAGGCTCACTGCAAATGCATCGGATGTTCCATCTCCTGCACAAATTTCTATCTCATCAGTGCCATCTTCTAGTGTAAGATTTCCGCCATCAACCGCTACTCTCGTGATTGCTATTGCATTAGATAATGCTGCACAACCTTCGATCGCCGAGGCCTTAAGACCAAGTTCCAAGTTTGAAACTTCCCCGTTGTATGATAATCTCCAAATCAAACATGTTCCAGGTCCGGCTCCTTCAAGATTGAAGGCTCCACCAGTTGGAAGTCCTACAATTGTGGAATCCGAATCTGTAATCACCCAAGCGTAACTTTCACCTTCTCCTCCTTCCTCCAAAGGTACAATCACATCTGGCACATCATCTCCAACACATATTTCTTGTGCTAAGGCACCACCTTCTAAGAATATTGAAGAAGCAAGCACCCCTTCTCGTGTAACCGTAATCGGATTAGACAAGGCAAAACACGTTTCGATAGAAGACACGCTGTCACCGACTTCTAATCCCTCAAGGCTAGCATATGCATTGTAGTACCAAACCAGACACACGCCTGAGCCTGCACCTTCAAGATCAAAGGTTGGTCCCTCAGGTAGTCCTAGTACATTTCCTAGTGTATCAGTGATAATCCATCCTGTAAATTCACCTTGCCCACCCTCAACAGTCGCTGTAAATGGATCTGCAATTCCGTCTCCAGCACAAATCGTAATTTCCGTACCTAGGTCGGAATCGATGGTCGCCGAACTTACACCAATTCTATTAATAGTAAGCGCGTTAGAAAGTGCAAAGCAGCCTGCAAGATCTCCAGCGTTTGCACCTACCTCTGCTCCTTCAAGGTCGCCATTATAACTTACATACCAAAGCAAGCAAACACCAGCGCCGGCTCCCTCTAGGTCAAACTCGGGTCCTTCTGGAAGAGCGAGGATGTTAAGATCTGAATCTGTAATTACCCAAGCACTATTCATACCTGTAGACTCACTAAGCATCGGTGTAAAAGCATCTGATATACCGTCGCCTGCACAAATTGTAACTTCATCGCTACCATCATCAAAGGTAAGAATCGCAGGTTCCACCCCACTTCTTTCGACGGTTATTGAATTTGAT
>CAZMYK010000144.1:0-3514 GCA_964570435.1 uncultured Saprospiraceae bacterium
TACCTACAATACTAACAACCTCCGCTTTTTGAATTTCAAGGTCGATGCCTTTTAATACCTGAAGCTCTCCGTAAGACTTCTGAATATTCTGCGCAATCAGCATAAATGAGCCTCTTTTTTTGGTATAATCGAATTCACCTGGAACAATTTTCAAGCGAAATATAGGTAGCTTCGTCTTAATTGCGCAAAGAATCCTCTTTTTTCGAATATATTTTAAATAGGTTGCGTTATATGAGCAAATCGGTGGTTCTATATATTTAGCCACTAATTAAAAGGTTAGAATTCGGAAATAACAATTATTCTCTTATTTTTGGGCATTCTAATTATAGATGACATTTAGTTTTTATCAACCTATATGAAGATACTTCAACTCTGTAAGAAATTCCCTTATCCACTTAAGGACGGTGAAACCATTGCCGTTACCTACCTAAGTAGAGCACTTTCAGAATTGGGATGTGAGATCACCTTACTATGTATGAATACGAGCAAGCATCATACTGATGTTGCCAACATTCCTGATGACTACGATCACTACAAGGATATCCATTTCGTTGATATCGATAATGCGATTACTCCGATGGGAGCTTTTTCTAATTTATTCAGGAAGGAGTCTTACCACGTTTCGCGTTTTATAAGTGAAGAGTTTAAGTTGGCAATTGCAGATCTTCTCAGTAGAGAAAAGTTTGACGTTATCCAATTAGAGACCCTTTACTTGGCACCCTATGTTGACTTGATTAGAGAGCACTCTAGTGCCATCATCACAATGAGGGCGCATAATGTGGAACATGAGATTTGGGAACGAATTACTAAGAACACAACATTTTTTCCTAAGAAGTTATACCTCAACTACCTAACCAAGAAGCTTAAGAAATTCGAACTCGAAAATCTTAACGCCTACGATTATCTTATAGCTGTTACGAAGAAGGACTTAAAGACCTTTAAAGACTTAGGATATAAGAATGGTGCTATAGCATCTCCAATAGGAATCGAAACCAAGTCGTACAAGATCAAACCCAAGGTAAAGGACAAGGGTGCCTTTTCACTGTGCTTTATTGGATCGCTTGATTGGAGACCCAATATCGAAGGGCTTGACTGGTTCTTGCAAGAAGTATGGCCAAGTATGCATGTGCGCTTCCCTAACTTAAAATTGCATATTGCTGGTAGAAACACTCCTTATAATATCATGTCTCTAAATATGCCTAATGTTTTGGTCCATGGTGAAGTAGAGAGTGCTATTGATTTTCTAGGCGAACATACAGCCTTGGTAGTTCCACTTTTTAGTGGTTCAGGCATGCGAGTTAAAATCCTCGAAGGCATGGCGCTGGGTAACGTTGTGATTACAACAAGCCTAGGTCTAGAAGGCATAGATGCAAGTCATGACAAGGAAGTTTTGATTGCCGACACACCACAGCAGTTTTTAGATTGCGTTGCGAAATGTGTGCGTAATTTGAATTTTGCAAGTGAAATAGGAGAGAATGCCAAGTCATTTGTGTCCAGAACCTATGACAATATAGATAATGCGAGGGAGCTCTTGGATACTTACAAGGACCTTATGATCAAGTACGCATAGTTCCTAGTCTACATTTTTCCTGGTTCACGATATTCACTACCTTTTCTCTTGTGTAGCGAGTCACCAAGTTCCGTCCTGGCAATTTCAGCAAGTTTCTCTATTTCAGCTACAATATTGAGATGGCTTGAGTAGACATTTTTAGTCTCACTAGGATCATTTCTAAGATTATACAGCTCAGGTCTTTCAAGGTCAATGTACCTATAGGAACCAGGAAGCCCATCTCTACCAGGCTTCTGGCCAAACATGGTTCTGTAATTATGAGGGAAGACCATTTTCCAATCTCCATACCTTATCGCATGCAATTCATTGGTCCTGTAGTAATAGTAGAAATTTTCATGAAGATCTTGCTCACTTTCCCCTGTCCAGATCTTCCAAGCATCAAGCCCATCGATTTTCAACGTAGGGACTTGTGCGCCCGTGAGACCTGCAATTGTAGGAAGGATATCCATAGCATAGAAGGGTGTAGAAATACTCTCCTCCCTACTTAGCTTTTCGGGGAGCCAGGCTATGAAGGGTTCCCTTTGGCCCCCTTCCCAGGCAGTGCCTTTTCCCTCTCTAAAGTGTCCAGAACTTCCAGCGTGATTGCCATAGGAAAGCCAAGGTCCATTATCTGAGGTGAACACTACCAATGTGTTCTTATCAATCTCTAGTTCTTTTAGGGTTTGTAAAACCTGACCTACACTCCAATCGAGTTCCATCAATACATCACCATAAAGACCATTTCTTGATTTGCCTTTGAATTTGTCTGAGACATAAAGCGGCACGTGTGGTTGAGGATGGGCGAGGTATAGAAAGAAGGGGTTCTCCTTGTTCCTTCTGATAAAGTCTACGCTTCGATTCGTAAGATCTACAGTAAAGTTGGTCTGGTCCGTGATCGTGTCAATTTTCTTGTTTTGCTGAATTAAGGGTAGGGGGCCAAAATTGAATATTGGGCCCTGCTGAGGATGGTATGGCCACATGTCGTTAGAGTAAGGAATACCATAATATTCATCAAAGCCTTGATTAAGTGGTAGGAAGTCCAAGGTATCTCCCAGGTGCCACTTGCCCATGATAGCTGATGTGTAACCAATTTCCCCTAGCATTTCTGCGATCGTAGTCTCCTTAGGATTAAGCCCGATCGCAGATCCTGGGCCCAAGGCATTGTGAATTCCAAGTCTGTTAGGGTAGCAACCCGTTAGAATTGCTGCCCTGGAAGCTGAACAAACTGCTTGAGCTGCGTAGTAGCTTGTGAACATTGTTCCTTGTTTTGCCATCTGATCTAGATTCGGAGTATCGTTCAATTCTGAACCATAGCATGCTAGGTCTCCAAAACCAAGATCGTCCACAAGAATAATGATCACATTGGTGTTCTTAAGTTCGGGCTCCGAACAAGATATTGCTAGGCAAAACATGAAAACAAGTAGGGAATATTTCATATAGGTAAATATAAGTGAAATTAAACCTTATTTTAGCGGCCAAAAAGCAGACCTAGACGTATTGAAAGTTGTAATCTTCTCGTCCCGATTTCCATTCCCCATTGAAAAGGGGGACAAACTTAGGCTCTATCATCAGCTAAGAAGTTTGTCTGCCCATCACGATATTCATCTTATTTCTCTCATTGAAGAAGACGTCAAAAGCTCTGACTTGGAGACGATTCAACAGTTGTGCAAGTCGGTACACGTCTTTAAAATGTCAAAGCTTAGGAAGGCCTTGCTGACTGTCAAAGCCCTTTTTAGTAAGAAACCATTTCAAGTACATTACTTCTATTCACCAAGGATAGCAAAAAAGATGAAATTCATTGTCGAGGACTTGAATCCAGAGGTGCTCTATTGCCAGTTGGCGAGAATGGCAGAATATGTCATGCCTCTTCATGAGAAAAAAGTGCTAGACTACATGGATAGTTTTTCTATGAATTATAAGAAGCGCACGCACTTCGAAAGTTTTCCTAAGAATTTCTTCTTCTCT
>CAZMYK010000144.1:3524-8153 GCA_964570435.1 uncultured Saprospiraceae bacterium
CAAGAGAGATGCAGATCAAATAGATGCCAAGAAGGAGATCAAGGTTGTGGCTAATGGGATAGACACAAAGTACTTTAAACCCTTAGGCCAGGAGGCGACCACTGACTTGATTTTTGTGGGAAACATGGGATACCATCCCAACATCCTGGCTGCAGAATACATTGTGAGGAAGATTGTGCCCCACTTATCAAAGCAAGTAAGTTTGGAGATTGCAGGAGCAAGACCAGAAAAGAGGATATTACGCTTAGCTGGAAGCAACGTTAATGTCACAGGCTGGGTGGATGACATTAGGACAGCTTATGCAAGGGCAAGAATATTTGTTGCACCCATTTTTAGTGGTGCTGGTCAACAAAATAAAATTCTTGAGGCTATGTCAATGGGACAAGTTTGCATCACAACTAGCAACGTAAATAGTGCCATCGGGGCAATAGATGGAAGACACTTGCTCATCGCTGATGATGAACTTACCTTTGCAAAAAGGATTACTGAAGTACTCGATAATATTGACGTCTACGAAAAAATGAGAAAAGAAGCCAGGAACTATGTCAAAGAGCACTTTTCTTGGCAAGTTGAAAACAATAAGCTGCATCAAGTTATTACCAAATTAGGAAAAGTGAAACACAATGATCAATGAATTGAATACAATCGAGGAAGCGGTTGAACAAATAAGACAGGGCAGGATTGTCATAGTAGTGGATGATGAAGATAGAGAAAACGAGGGTGACTTTATTTGTGCGGCTGAGATCGTAACACCTGAGATAATTACCTTCATGGCTACGCACGGCAGGGGCCTAATTTGCACACCCATTGATGAAGATAGGGCTGATGAACTGCACCTCAATATGATGGTGGGCACGAATACAGCCTTGCACGAGACTGCCTTTACCGTGTCAGTTGACTTGATTGGTCAAGGATGCACTACAGGAATTTCATCCTATGATCGGGCGACAGGTATCAAAGCTTTAGTGAACCCTGCTTCGAGGGCAACAGACTTTGCAAGACCTGGTCATATTTTCCCCTTGCGAGCAAAGAAAGGAGGGGTTTTGCGCAGGACTGGTCATACCGAGGCAGCCATAGACTTAGCAAAACTTGCTGGCTTTGCTCCGGCAGGTGTCCTTGTAGAGATCCTTAATGAAGATGGAACCATGGCCCGCCTTCCTCAGCTCAAGAAGATCGCTGCTAAACATGACCTCAAGATTATCTCCATCAAGGATCTTGTGGAATATCGCATGCGGACAGAGCGAATAATCGAAAAGGAAATTGAAGTGGACGTGCCTTCCAAGCTTGGGAACTTCAAAGTGGCTGTTTATACCCAACTCACTACCGGAGATAGACATCTCGCAATTTACAAGGGCGACATTGCCACCGAAGAATCAGTCCTGGTTAGAGTCCATTCTCAAACTGAAACAGGAGATATTCTAGGGACCTTGTTCGGCGAATATGGAACTCAGCTGCAGTCATCGCTTAAGCTCATTGAAAAAGAAGGATGTGGAGTACTCTTATATATGAGGCATAGTGAAAAAGGTGACTCTCTGATTTCTAAGCTAAAAGAACTAGATGACAATCCGACGAATGATCCGCTTAAAAAGAAGGAACAGAGAGATTTCGGTGTAGGTGCACAAATACTTAGAGACATAGGTGTCTCAAAACTCAAGCTAATTTCTAACCATCCTAAGAAAAGAATAGGCTTAATAGGATATGGACTAGAAATTGTCGAAAATGTTGCACTTGACTAGCATTGCATAATGACAAGTGATGAGGAAATTCGGTTAGAAATCGAACATCAGCTAGGAATAGATCTGTCCCGTTATAGAGATGAAGAGGTGGCTGAAAGTATCTTAGACCTGCTTCTCTTTCCCAAGTACATCCTAAAGTGGATCTTTATTCCCTTGCTTGCCAGTTTCTTTGTTTTTATCCTAGGCTTCTTTATAATCGATCTTGTACATATCGAATTTCTAATTTACGGAATTCTCGGTCTTAGCCTATTCATGATCGTAGGTGTCCTTCTTGGCGTATTGTTTCTAGCACGGCAACTCAGGCAAGATCTTGCGGTAATTACAGACTACTCATTTTCAGTCCTAAGCAACAGTATCAGTGATGCGAGTGGCTTGCTTGGAAAGTCAAAGGACAAGAAAGCAGTTTTGGGCCTCCTATTCAAGGGGGTCGTCTTTGTGCTTACAATTCCCATGGTAGGGAGTGCGATAGACAAGAAAATACGTTTCGGTGGCGGAATTGTTAAAAGGCTTATGAATAAGTCGCTTTCGGCTATTGCAAGTAAGGTGGACTTTGGAAAGCGTGGGCCGGCAGCAGATGTGAATCCAAACACAGAAAGCAAGGGACAAAATAACGACTTTTCTCCCCTAATTTCTGCCTCACAAAAGCAATCGCTAAGAGTGCTAAATGGCGGATTGAGATTTGCTGTGGCGCCTTTCCGAATTGGACTATATATCTTTCTTACACTTCTTGTGCTGTTTATCTATATAATTTGGTAGAACTTTCTTAATAGCACTTTACTTTATATCTTAGTATGTAAGTAAAAGAGACACATCTGATATCATTAGCCTCGGAATCTTTAAATGAGCATGAGACCAAATAGAAATGAAGATCAATGAACTTACTTAAAGCACCTTATCCGGCCCCATGCGCTGACGGTCCCAAGAAAAACATTAGAAGTAGTGCCGCCATTGCTCTTTTTGTATTTGTCTTCTTAGTGGTACTCAGGCCCATGGATCTTCCTACTGCCATTAACTTACAGGCGGTCACATTTATCTTCGGCTTCGCCGTCATTACGTTTTCTATATGCATTTTATACTTGGTGCTGATACCTAGCTATTGGGAAAAGCCCTTTCGAAGTGAGCGATGGAATCTGCTAAAGTCCATGTCTTACACTTCGTGCCTCGTCTTTACAATTGCCTTATGTAATTTGCTATACATTGACCTCTACAACGAATCATTTGCAATCACTTCATCGCTCTTCTTATCCTTTGTGGCTGGAACTTTCTTGATTGGTATTATCCCTACAGCCTTTGTATTGACCTTGGATTATCAAAAAAGCAAGCTTAAGTACATGAAGCAGGGATTAGAAATCAAAGAAGATATAGGTCAAAGTGTGGTGACGGATGAGGTCCTTGTATTCGAATCAAACTACGATGAGGAAGCAGTAAAAGTTTCATTGAACCACCTCTTATTTGTTGTCGCTGACGGAAACTATATCACTATTCACATGAAAGGCAAGCCGAGGAAGATGATTCGCAACAGTCTGAAGTACGTTTTGGAAATCACTAAGGATTTTCCCTACCTTGAAAAAACACATCGATCATACATCGTCAATCTTCGAAATGTATCTGACCTAAAAGGAAATGCCCAGGGTTTCGTGCTCAATTTTCCAAGCACCGAACAAGTGGCAAGAGTAAGTCGGTCTCATACCAAGCCCGTGAAAGAACTTCTTTCAAGTCTGTAACTTGTATTTCGGCCCTAAAACATGGACTTCGGCACTCTGAACGGTCGTTAACCCCTAATTTTTTCAAATGTGCATTCTCGAGGATAGATTGCATAAAAATTGAATTATGGACATCCTTGAAATCACAATACCCCTCCACGTTTTTGCTGGTTTTGCCGCCTTAATTAGTGGTCTTGGTGCTATTGCAGCTAAGAAGGGCTCAAAAACCCACATTGTATCGGGAAGAATATACTACTATGGAATGTTAGGTGTGTTTCTTACTTCTAGCCTAATGTTCCTAATTGAAGGCGAGCGGCTAACGTTCTTATTCTTGATTGGTATATTTAGCTTCTATAGCGTGCATCACGGCGTGCGTGCGTTGAAGATAGGCGGTCGTTCTGCGCGGGTGAAATGGCATGACTTCGCCTATCTTTCCATAGTTTTCATTTCTGGTTCGGCCATGATTGCGTTAGCCTTCTTATATGGACTTCTGCAGGGCAGGGCTATGGGTGTGCTTTTTATCGTTTTTGGTATTCTGACATTTTTGAACAGTTTCACTGATTTGAAGTCCTTGCTTAAGTTAAAGTATAAAAACGTAAAGAGTTCGGGACCGGTTATTATTCATATCGTGAGAATGGGTGGCGGCTACATTGCAACTGTCACTGCCTTTCTAGTGACCAATATTAATTTCTTGCCACCGCTTATTGTATGGATAGCACCAGGAATAATTGGTGGGGTTATGGTAAATAGAGCAAAGCGGAGCTACATTAAGAACATGCGATTAAGAAAGAAGCAGAAAGCTGGATAGCCTTACTTTTTTTTCTTACTCCTAGATCGGTCTGCCCTCGTCTTACGTACATTAACCTTTTGGTTTTTTAACTTCTTTTCGTGAAAAGCTCCTTTAGGGACGGCCTTCGTGGCCCTTGGGACTACGATGTTTTTCATTCGAATCTGGGGTAATTCTTCATCAATTAAGATTTCAGATTCTGTGACATGTTTAGGGAATTCCACCAGCGGGATGTTATACTTCATCAATGCCTCTATTCTTGCGAGTGCCTCAGCTTCTTGCTCTGTGCACAGCACTCGTTAGAGCAGTACAAAGATGGTGCATTTCTATTCGAGGTTCGAGTGAACAGTAGAATGGTCATGAGTCGTCGCATATTGTACCGACCGTTGTTAATTTCGTCACC
>CAZMYK010000145.1:0-8105 GCA_964570435.1 uncultured Saprospiraceae bacterium
CCAAGGCGTATTCTGGGGGTCATTTGCAATGCGACAAGCAAAAGACAATATGAATAACACAATAGAACTTCTTCAGATGCTGCAAAAAGGTGAACTAAAACCTCATATCCACAAGATCTACCCGCTTCATGAGGCTCCCTCAGCACTGGAGGATATCATTTCTCGGAGTGTAAAAGGTAAGGCTGTTATAAATTGTCTTGCTTGAGACTAGGATCAACATGCTGGCAGCTATTCTGAGCTATCGAAAATAGTGGCAGCGTATTTGCATATAATGTTTTTAACAAATATTTCGGAACAATAATATGTGCGAAATGTCTGTTATGAGTTAACCAAGAAACAAAATATTTCTACTTACAGATTGACTCGCATTACTAAAAACATTAATTTGACCTAAATTATTAATCCATGTTGATTCTATCCGTAGTTGTCTTATTATTCTTTGCCTTTGGTGACAAGCTATTGAGCAAGGCTTAGATATAATGACTTCACTAAACCTAAAAAGGCACTTAGAAATCTAAGTGCCTTTTTTCTTTGCCTAGAAACAAATTAGTAATTCAGTTGATTTTTTTATCATTCCGAAGGTTCCGATGGTAAAGTGGAAATATGTAGCGAAGGTGCCATAATGCTAAGCTTGATTTCTATATCTTAAGTAAAAATAATTTTATCACATAAAAAGCTTTGCTTATGAAATTGATTGTAGGACTTCTATTCACTTTTTCCGTGCTTTACTCAAGTAGCGACCGTCCAAATGATTGTGCCCTTGAAAATTTTGTAGGCGTATGGAAGGGTAAGGTCGTTCACGACGGCGAAGAAATATCGCAAGGTCCATACACATTCTCGATCGGAGACGATGGCACTTCATTGGTGCTTACTGACGAGACGGGAGCAAGCTACCAATTGATAGTCAGTGGCTGTGATGCAGTAAATCTTGTAGAAGAAGAAGGGATGACAATGAAGACCACCTATACCTACACTGAAGGTGCCTTGCAAATCTTGAGTGAGATTGAATTCCCAGATGCCGAGGGAAAAATGTATAAGACTGAGATGAAGGGAAGTATGTCGAAGGTGGAGTAAGCTTGCCTCGACAGCACAGGAGATCTTGCAACTAGGAGACCGATGCCAGAATTTGCTTGTCTTACTATCCTCAAGAATCTTAATCTACACCCAAGCCTAGCTTTAGCCCATTTTGAAACCATTGCCTCTGCAAGGGTTTGCTTCATATAATTTCCCGATATAGATAAGCTCACAACATTAGGTACGAGAAATTCAAGTAGACCAATAGTGGCATGCCACCAAACTTGTTTCATGTAATAAACAAAACAAGTATGAAAAATATCTTATTCTTTACCCTTCTAGTACTAGTGAGTTGCAAGACTGACATCGTTATCGAAGAAGGATTTCGCCTAGTAGAATTAAGTGCTGATGAAATCTCAGTCGAGGACGCATTCGTAGAAATGTATGAACCAGACAACTATGGTGTTAGAAATTTTGGTGATAGAGTTGAAATTTCCACCTACAATGGAACATCTGGTGGCAGTCCCTTCATTGTGAGGTCGTTTATTGCGTTTGATCTAGACCTCCCAGAAGATGCTGTTGTCGAAGAAGCAATGTTATCGCTGTTTTCGTGCAGTAGCGCTGGTTTTGGAGATGGACATAGGAACGAAGGAGACAATTCAGCTGTGATTAGCAGAGTGACCGATTCTTGGGAAGAAATGGAGGTCACATGGAATACTCAACCGCGAGTAAGCCTTCAGAATACAATTACTTTGGCATCCTCATCATCTGCCTTCCAAGATTATACAAACATTGACCTAAGTGACCTTTTGCAAGATCATGTAAATAGCGGGGCTAGTCAGTTTTCTATATCTCTTGCAAGCGTAGAGGAGACACCTTACAGAAGTCTACTCTTCTGTTCTTCTGAAGTTGAAGACGAAAGCAGGAGACCAACACTGTCTGTGAAATACCAAACGGCAAAGTAGAAAGCAAGGAATTATCGAAAAGCGGAGACCTATCTTAGTCTCCGCTTTTCCATTTGATTGTAAAGAATTATGGACATCGCATCAGTGCCTTAATACTTCGCATATTTAGTTTCACTGATAGGATTTTCTACTTTTTCAGCGCCTCATCTACTGGCTTGCCATTTTCATTGACGATCATCTTCTCTACCACACCCTGGCTACTCTCAACGAAATCAAAGGTTAAAGGAGCTTCCTTACTATAAAACTTACTTTCCGATAAGGCGTAGAGCGTCATTTCCATTTGGTCTGTCCTTAAATGCAGCTGGTCATTCAACAATGAGATCTGCGCTTCATCCCCTGAACTCGTTAGATAGCTCCCCACAAAGGGGGCTAAATTCTCCACTGGGAGGACAAGTTCCTCCGCAGGTGGATTTTTTATAGCAGGGCCATGATCATAACTAAGGATCCTTGTCATTGTCCATTTTCCCTCTTCTTCCTTCCACAAATGTGTGAAACGCGCCTGCCCATCTAAGAACTCTGGATTGTCTCCTTGGCGGACATAAAAAACGTGCTGTCCGCTTATAATTGCTCCGTATTTATTCATAGGAAAGACCTGCACCGTCCCAGTAACGGCTGCTCTTCTAAGGCCAAAATTAGAATCGCTGCAGAGGTTCTTCTCAAGACTTTTCACGAGATTTTCCCTTCCCTGGGTAAGGCCTCCGTTATCATGGTAAAACTCGACATCATCATTCACAAATTGTGCCATCTTGTCAATTGCACACTCATTGTAAGCCTGCCAAAATAAGCTATCTAATCCTAGAATTGTATCTTCTAATTCGATGCTTAATTGCGCTTGACTGAGGGAAAATGAAAGGGCAAGGCAAATGGTGAGGATCTTTTTCATTTAATTTTTGTTTAATCTGTCCATACGAAAGGATTGATATTTGAAGTAATGGTTGCATAGGGATCTATCTTGCTGGTGAAATTTTGTCCTGGCATGAATTTCAATTTCTCTAGAATATGAATAAGAATCTTAGGAGAATTGGCTAATTCACATTAAAATCAGTTTGCTGGTGAAGATTGAAATCCTGTATATTTGCCACTTAAATTGGAGTTGAAGATTAATGGAAGTGAAAAAAATGATTGACCAAATAAGTATTGTCTTAGATAACATGCCTAGCGATTGGCTTAAACTTACCACCCATCGCTTAGATATCTATCAGGAAGAATTGGCTAAAACTGAGTTCATTGAGCACTTTCAAGCCCTCCTGGATCGCCTACCTAAGTCTGATTCTAAGGGACCTAATGATCTTGCAAGTACTTTCGGTGAGCTACCAACTGCTTATGATTACATCCGTCTTGGCCATCCACTTTCTTGTATCTTGGAGTGGGCCGTCGCCGAGACCAACAAGGTGAGCGCAGAACATGTGATCAGTTTTTCATCTCGTACTATGCCCTTGATGGCAATTCTTCGAAAAAACCTATTAGATCGAAAAGAAACGCTTGTGCTGCATGATGGCAGGTTGAATCCTGAACTCGACTTTGAAGTAGTGAAGAGGATCTATGGTTACTCCTTTGAAGTAAGAAATATAGAAGAACTGAACGAAGGTGAAGATCCAATAATGGCCGATAGCATTGTATACATTGCAAATACTAAGGATCTTACGCACTTTGACCGAGAATTGTTTGTCAACGAGAGACGAAGGGTCGACTTTTTGATCAATATGAGTCAGGACTTGGGAAGCATCATTCTTGTGGATCCTGAGACAGCTGAGGACACGGCCTACATTTCTGAAATCCAGCACGTTAGGAGGAGGGAATCCATAGCTATGACACCTGCCAATTGCCATAAAGCTCTAGTCCAACTAAGTGGAAGATCAGCATCACCATCGCAAGAAAATATCGATAAGGCCAGCAATCTAATTGTCAAAAATACAATTTCGAATATCACTGGGACGGAGATTGATGCGGTTCTCGGATCGAGTGGCTTATCTGTTCAATATGCCATTATGATGGGCTTAGTCCACGATGCAAAAGAGGAGCACCCTGGCAAGGATATCAAAATTATTGTTCCTCCTAACTGTTACGGTGGCACCAATGACCAAGCCAGACGCGTTGTCGCTTGCATCAAAAATGCGGAAATCGTCGACTTACTTGTCGACGATGGTAACGATATGGTGCAGAGTATAGATCAGATACTAGAAAGGGTTGCTGCTAAAGATGCTATTCCCTACATTATTGCTGAAATCCCTACTAATCCTAGAGTTGAAGTCCCAGACCTATTGAAATTGAAGGAGGTCCTCGGCAAACAAAGATTCACTACTGCAGGAAAAAAAGCCATCGAACCGGTCTTTATCTTGGACCAGACTTTTTGCCCCAACGTCCAGTTTCTCGGAGCTGGTCAAATACTATCTGAAACGAGGGCCATCTCCTACTCAAGTGGCTCAAAGTTTCCTAGTGGTGGAAGGTGCACAGCTGGCTACTGTGTTGGAAACACCAAGGCAGCGAGGCTATTGGAAAAAGTAGCCCTGCATATTAGCTTATGCGACAATGAGGCGACCCATCAGCAAGTAGAAATTTTAGCAGAATTGATGCCTTCGATGAATCAAAGAATCCAAGAAGCCTATTCAAATGCACGAGATTTTGTGACCTTCATTAAAGACACCTTACCAGAAGCCAAAATCAACTTTGTTACTGAAGAATTGGCCAGTCTAGGATTTACTCCATCGGTCTTTTCCTTAGATCTTCCCAGCAAGGGCGAGACGGCAGAAGAGAGCGAGGCTCACAAAAGGTCATTGAACAAAAAATTAATCCATATGATGATTTCCGAGATCCCAGACGAAAGCAAGCATTGTGTGAGTTATGGCCAACTGAAGGGATGCTACTGGACCATTCCTGCGACTTCAACCCAAGGCACCACCAAGGAAGGAGACAAGGACTATATAGCACGTGTCGCGCTTTCACCTGCCTTAGATATGGACCTGCACAAAAGAGTTTTTTCAGATTTTGTAAAGAGTCTTATCTAGTAATAGGATGGTCGACCTTTAGATGCTTAGCATTTTGTCAGACCATAATGAAGAGGTCTGTGTCAAGATTTAAAGACATAGCGCTATAAAAAACTAATGCGTTTTGCCTACCGAATGAGGTTCGAGTATTGCATCCATGAACTTACATAATTAGTATCTGGTAGGATAATCCAAGTAGATTTCGTGTGATGGCCCAAATGACACACTTCACTAGAAAAATTGTGTTTAAATTGCCATCGAAAAAATCAAGCATATCAGCCAAGACAAGGCAGTGCTGGTAAAATCCTGTTCACAATTAATGAAGCTAGTCAAAAGCACATTCTCACTAATTCCGAAGCTAGTGCTTCAGCTGTTGCAACTTGGCCTGATTTGGTACTTCGTTCTCTTACTAAGAATCGAATCTGACTTATGGCTTGAGCGCTTCTTACCAGTAGCTATATCTTTCTTTGCGATTCATTCTCTAACACCCATTAGGTATAAACCTATCGTTTTTTTTGCCAGTTTTTTAAGTGTCTTGTTTCTATTTGTTGGGGCACAGGACGCTTGGACACTTCTAGCCATGGGATTAGCCTTGCTAGGACTTTGCCACGCCCCTATTCCGCTGATTCTACGAAAGTTAATCATCTTGGGCATAGGTATTTTCCTTCTTTTCGCGCGCTTGGGATATGCGGTTTCACCTCTGTCTTCTCACGGATTGACCATTTTCGCAGCAATATTCATGTTTCGAACCATCGTCTATCTTTATGAACTAAAGCATGAAAGGGAGTCAACCTCATTTTGGCATAGGATTAACTACTTTTTTCTTTTGCCGAACATCGTCTTCCCACTCTTCCCCATAGTTGACTACAAGACCTACTTGACAAGCTACTACAATCAAGAAGGGCCGGAAATTTATCAACGAGGAATCAATTTGATCCTATGGAGTATCATTTGTCTGGTCATGTATCGCTGTGTCTATTTCTTTGCTGTACCCGATTTGGATACGATAGATGGAGTCGCCAAGGTAGGTCAGTACATTATCGCAACCTATCTCACGGTGATTAGACTAGTAGGAATTCTTTCGTTCTCGGTTGGCGTCTTGCGCTTATTCGGATACAATCTTCCCGACATTTTTAAGTCCATGTTCTTAGCCCACAGTTTTTCGGACTTATTTCGTCGGATCAATATCTATTGGAAGTCCTTCTTGATGAAGATCTGCTACTATCCAGTGTACTTCAAGTTACGTAAGAAAGTGCCTCGTCGGGCTCTACTTTTCTCAGCTATAATCACATTCTTTTTTACCTGGGTTTTTCATATTTACCAGTGGATTTGGATTTTGGGTAGTAACCCGATTCGCTTAACCAGCATACTTTATTGGGGTATTTTTGGGTGCCTGGCTACAGCAAGCATGATGTTGGAGAAGAAGAATCCCAAAGAGCCTAAAAACTACTTCGAATCGGTCCTTCATTCAGCGAAAGTCTTGGGCGTTTTCCTAACAATTGCCATCCTTTACTCGATGTGGACGCAAGCAACAGTGGTTGCATGGTTAGCCATTGTGAAGCTTGCATTTCTTGACAGCTGGTCGAACTGGTTGACCGTCTTGGCTACCTTACTAGTTTGCATTTTAATAGGAGGCCTTGGCTTCCTCTTGTACTTCAGATCTAGCAAAAATTGGAAGTGGCCTGCACAAAGTCCTATCGCAAGTTTTCTTACTATTGGAATTTTGTACATACTATTCTTTAGCCTTGTCGATGGCTCCGAATCTAGCAAGGTCATTGCATTTGCTGAAGGTCAGGAGTTAAATGAAAATGACGCAACCCTTGAATATGAAGGTTACTATGAGGATGTCTTAAAAGTAGACATCTCATCGCAGTTATGGGACGACCAAATTCATAGTTTCTTAATCAGCAAGAACTGGACTGACATTCCCTTGCTTAATTTTCTCTATGATACTTACCGCGGGACTTCTATGGCCTTGTCGGGAAATGAAATGGCTGTGGCTGATCTTAGCTTCGCAGATCTAGAATTTACACGAAAGACTGAGGATGTACTACGGGTGGTCATGAACCCGAATGTTGAAGAGACTTACAAGGGCAAGCGCTTCACTACGAATCAATGGGGTATGAGGGATCAGCCATATAATAAGGTAGCACCAGCAAGTACTTTGAGAATAGCGATTGTGGGCGGATCGCCAACCATGGGATCAGGAGTCCACGACGAAGAGGTCTTTGAAGCATTAACTGAAGCAAGATTAAATCAGCACTTTGGGACTGATTCTCTGAGTTTCGAATTGCTGAATTTTTCCATAGGCAGTGGTGCCCAGACCTTCCAACTTGCTTTCTTATTAGAAGAACAAATCCAAACATTTAAACCTGATTATGTAATTCTTGTGGATCACTTTTCTGAAGAACGGATGATGTTCAACAAGATTAAGCAACTTAACGACGATCAAAGTGAGTTGTACCCAGAGTTGGAGCGGATCCTGCAACGGCAGGGGCTGGATAGAAATAGAAGCATTACGCCCCAAGAGATGGTAGAGTCTGAGTCATTTATCATGGAATGGTCTATCTTCTACTTTGCAGGCTTATGTAAAAAGTACGAGATTGAACCCATTTTATTGTACTATCCTTCTCTCAATCACAGGAGTAATTTTAAAAAATACAAGCTTACCATTGAAAATGCGGGTTTTCATTTGATAAATTTGGAAAACGTCTTCAAAGGTATTTCGCAAAAGAAACTGCATGCATCGGAGCATGACAAGCATCCGAATGCCAAGGCACACACACTTATATCCGATGCCCTGTATGAGGAACTTGTTCAACATTTAAAATTGAAGTAAGCCAAAAGCCCATTGATATGCAAAACGAAATAATGTCCATAAAAAGCAAGGTTAGAAAGTACATACTAGAGGAATACTTTGAAGACGAGAACGATGGGCTGGATGATGATTCACCCTTGATTTCATCGGGAATTATAGATTCCATTTCTATTTTGCAAATGGTGGACTTCTTAGAGGAGGCATTCAACTTTGAATTTGAGCCACATGAAGTAGATCACAGCAATCTAAATTCTGTTAACTTGATTACTGCCTTTGTTCAATCTAAAACAAAATAGATCTCCCGACATGGATGCGCGCCTATCG
>CAZMYK010000146.1:0-8085 GCA_964570435.1 uncultured Saprospiraceae bacterium
ATATTTTCTTCCAGGCTGATTCCGTTTCCTGTGCCGTACTAATGGCTGGAAAAAATACCGAGAGTACAAACATTATGTATATAATGGAGCCATAATTCATCTGATATGAAGATAAGCCTTAGAATACAAATTGTGAACAAGAATGAGAATTTGGTGCAGCGTGAAAATTTTAGTGCCCTATTTGATACTGCACTTTCAAAGCGTCCATTGTAACCAACGAATCGTGCTTTTGAGAATAATTCTTAGCACGACCTGAAAGGGCATAGGAATGAACTCGAGGTATGGCCTCTCCCACGTCAGACTACCAACTTAAGCCCTGAAGGAGCGCAGTAACTTCAGCAACTATTTACAGCAGACTATCTGCCAGAATGCAATGCGCTTTGAAAGGTCACTAGATTAAACTAGAGGCCAGGCCTCTAGTATTTACGAATAGTAAATAAGGCCCTGAAGTATTCTAACAAGCTAAATTGATGATCTTGTGAAAAGCCTGAACATATTAAAATTCCCTATTTAAAAAAAAAGTAAATCTTTTTTTCAACCCAGGCAACCATCTCACATCACCATGTCCATATGCTTATAGACAAAAGAAAATTAAGCAAATATGAAGAATGTGATGTGGGCAATAATTTTATTCCTTTGTGCCAATGGAATTACAGCCCAAGAAAAATTTACCATAAGTGGCTATGCCCTCGACAAAGACTCGGGCGAAGGACTAATAGCCGCTAATGTGATCGATCTAAAGACTGGTAAGGGAACAGTGACAAATACCTATGGATTTTACAGTTTGACACTCCCGAAAGATTCGGTGATTCTCGCAGTTTCCTACATTGGTTTTGAAACACAAATTGTCCCGATCGACCTTAATGAAGATAAGAACATAGACTTGTCCTTGTCTTTTGCCAATTCGATGCAGGCCGTTGAGATTGTTGCTGAAAAGGCCGAAACAATCGAAGAGAAAACACAGATGAGTACCATTAAGGTACCTGTAACTCAACTCAAAAAATTACCTTCCTTACTTGGTGAAACGGACATTCTTAAAGCCTTGCAACTGCTTCCTGGAGTACAAAGTGGGGGAGAAGGACAAAGTGGTTTCTATGTGAGAGGTGGGTCACCTGATCAAAACCTCATTCTCTTGGACGGTGTGCCCGTATACAATGCTTCCCACTTATTTGGCTTCTTCTCCGTCTTTAATGCTGATGCAATTAAAGATGTTACCCTAGTAAAGGGAGGTTTCCCAGCAAGATATGGTGGTAGGTTGTCCTCAGTTCTTGACATTTCAATGAAGGAAGGAAACATCAAAAGCTATCACGGAAGCGGCACGATCGGTTTGGTGGCCTCTAAATTTGCCTTCGAAGGACCCATCGTCAAAGACAAAGCCGCTTTCATCGTTTCTGGACGAAGGACCTACATAGACCAGCTAGCAAGACCTGTAATCTCTCGTTCTTTGAAAAGAAACAATAGTTCGGGATCCTTGGGTTACTACTTTTATGATTTGAATGCGAAGATCAATTGGAAGATTTCATCAAAGGATCGAGTCTTCCTAAGTGCCTATCTGGGAGATGATCAGTTTCATTCAGATATCAATACCACAGACGAAGTAAGCGAAAGTCGCAAACAACAAGAGAGAATTAAGATAGGTCTAGGCTGGGGGAATTTAACTTCTTCGCTAAGATGGAATCACCTCTGGACTGACAAGTTGTTTTCTAATACATCGATTACCTACAGTAATTACACATTAAATAGCGAAAACGGTTTTGAAAATTCTACGTTGATTGACAACACCAAGGCCAACGCGCTGAATGTGGGATTCGGCTATAAGAGCGGAATTGAGGACGTTACAGCAAAAGTAAACTTCGACTATATTCCCTCTCCGAACCAATTTGTTAGATTTGGAGGAAATGTGACCAGACATCAGTTTACACCTGGTACTCAGAATACGATTTTTCAGATCGAGGAAGCAGGGGTAAAACTTCTAGATATTGACTCTACCTTTGGTCAGAAGAATGTAGAAGCCTATGAAACAGCCGTCTTTATTGAAGATGATATCGAACTGACTTCTCGTCTGAAGGCAAATATTGGACTGCACTATTCAGGCTTCCACGTGAATAACAAGGCTTTTCATTCCATCCAGCCAAGACTTGCAGCTCGATACCTATTTAACAATAATATGTCTGCGAAGGCAAGCTTTGCCACCATGCAGCAAAATATTCAATTCCTTTCTAATGAAAACATTGGCCTACCCTGGGATCAATGGCTTCCGACAACGAAAAAGATTATTCCACAAACTTCCTGGCAGGTTGCAGCAGGACTGGCGAAGACCTTTAAGGGTAAGTTCGAAGTAAGTCTAGAAGGTTACTACAAGGAAATGAAGAATGTATCGTCCTACGTAGAAGGCGCGACTATTTTTTCAAATAAGCCTTGGGAAGAACAAGTTACCCAGGGCGACGGTAGGTCTTACGGTGGAGAATTGTTTATTCAGAAGAAGAGCGGAAAATTCACCGGTTGGATTGGTTACACCTTGAGTTGGAGTGAGCGTAAATTTAGCGATAAGAACTTCGGTGAATGGTATCCTTACAAATTTGACAGAAGACATGATATCTCCCTAGTCGGTATATATGAGCTGAATGACCATTGGAATTTCAGTGCGACATGGGTCTATGGGACAGGAAATACCTTTACCTTCCCTGTGAGTCAATCCTTCCAAGTGATTAACGACGGTCTGAATTCCTACATCAACCCAATCAATAATATTTCAGAAAGAAACAACTACCGATTAGCACCCTTTCATAGGTTGGATGTCAATGTAGATTACATGTGGGGCAAGAAGTCCTGGGAACATAAGATCAGTGTCGGAGCATACAATGCCTACAATAGACGTAATCCCTTTTTCCTGAATCCGACCACAAAGACGGTGATTGATCCTGTGACTAGCGAACCTGTCAACAAAACAGTACTAAAGCAATACTCACTGTTTAGACTTATTCCTTCTATTTCATACTCATTTAAATTCTAAAAAAAATTCTGATGAAGATTAATACCATATTTTATATAGCCCTCAGCTACCTACTACTAGCATCTTCTTGCGAAAACTACCTCACCAAGGAAATAGAGTTCCAGGATATTGGATTTGTGCCAGAGATGGTTGTTAATTCGTACTATGATCCTGAGACCCAATTCTTGGATGTTTCACTTTCCAAAAACTTGAACTATGCTTCAAGTGGAAATCAGACATTTGAGTTCATAGAAGCCGATGATATTTCTGTGAAAGTAAATGGAGAAGTTAAATATGAGCCCCTTGCTGAGAGACCCTCAGGCCCTAGTGCGCAATATTATAACTATAGATTCAAAATAGCAGAAGATTTCACCAATAAGACTTTCACACTTGTTGCCGATGCTAAGAACTATCCAAGTATAGAAGCTGACTTCAAGGTGGAATCGCGGGCAAAGATCATTGATGTAGATAGGACAGAAAGAGTACGGAAGCTATTACTCGATGGTGAAGAGTTTTGGATTGATAACATTAAGATTACAATCGAGGATAATCTTGAGGTAGCGAACTTTTTTGGTATTGAACTAAGAAATGACTTCCGCGTGATTTACATTGAGGCCAATGATCCATCGCTTGAATCCACAAATGATTCAAGGTTGCTTTTTGATGATTCAAGTTTCCTAAATGGAACGAAGACCATCAGCTTCGATGTAGAATCTATTGAATTCGAAGAAGATGTCACGTTGAGATATATAAATATGTCACAAGAAAGGTACAGATATGAAACTTCGATCTTAAATTATCAAAGAAGTCAGGATTTTGGTTTTTTTGCCGAGCCTGTCACAGTTTATACGAATGTAAAGGGAGGCCATGGAATATTTGCAATTGAAGATCTTAGTGATATACCTTTGTAGGAATTAAGGGCTCTAAATTTAATAATTGAATTGAGGAGGTATTCCTCGAAAAGTGTCTATATAGAAGATGGACAATCTGAAGAAGATTATACGTAAATGCCTAAGGGGAAGTATTGTAGCGCAGAATGAACTGTATTCTGCCTACAAGAATTCTTGGTATAAGTGTAGTCTCAGATATAGTAGAAGTAAAGATGAAGCTCAGGACATCCTTCAAGAGGGCCTGATTCATATCTTTCGAGATCTTGGCCAGTTTGCCGAGACTAAGTCTCAATTCAGCACATGGTCGAACAGAGTCTTAGTTCACGCTGCCCTGCGTTACATCAAAAAGTCGAGGTGGCAAGATTCATTTACCGACATTGGAGATGAGGTAAATGAGAATTCAGAACCAGAAATAATGACTTCTTACTTGTCTGAACAGGAATTGATCGGTCTGATAACAAAATTACCAACTGGTTATCGTCTGGTCTTCAATATGTATGTTCTAGAAGGCTATCGGCATGATGAGATAGCCAGATATCTAGATATCAGTGTAGGAACTTCTAAATCACAACTTCATAAAGCGAAAAAGATTTTGAAAAAAGAGGTGGAGTCGATCTTATTAAGTAATTAACATGGACTTATGAGTAATAAGGATAAGATAGAAGATTTGTTCCGTTCTAAGTTAAAGAATGGAGCTGACAATGGAGACTGGAGTAATCCTCCTGATCTGCCTTGGAACAACGCTCAGAAAATTGTTAATGATGAGATTGCAGCTAAGAAAAAGAGAAGACGGTTCTTTTTTCTCATACCCTTAGGTCTGCTAGGGACAGTGGCATTAGTATACTTATTTAGTCCTACAGGAGATGGCTTTAGCAGAGTTTTTGGAAGTACGGATGAAGTCACCGTTAGCATTGAACTGGATGAAAAAGGTTTAGACGAGCTTGGTCTGTCAGGTAAGGAATTAGGGCAAGAGAAAGTAAAAAGAATAGAAAAAAATGGTGAAGGATTATTAGAGGAGAAGACCGAAGCAATTGATGATACTGCAGCGCAAGGGGAAATGGAAGCAGCAGGAGAAAAAAGAGCAGAAAATTCTGACATAAGCAATCGGCAGACAGGCGGCTCTTCTAGGATAGGAAGTGCTAGTACAAAAGGCGTTGACGACTCTCCGATTGCAAGATCGAAAGGTAGGACATCAGAAAATTACGCAGATCATCAGCAGTCTAAGGTTACTGATGGGGTAACTAAGTCTGGGGGGAATTCTATCGATGAGCTTAGAGAAAGTACAATAGCAGAATTGCTGCCAGGTCGCGCTGGAGAAAATGACCAAGCTGCCGATACTACTTTAAATTCAAAACAACTAGGTCTAGCAACAGCTATCGCTGAAGAAGACGTGATCGAAGAAAAGCTCGAAATCGAGGATTTCGATCTCCTTGCCGTTAAAGAGATTTCGTTTCAGGAATTAGAACATACAACTAAAGAACGAAGTCTTCCTGCGCTGGCGCCGCTGACAGAAAAACTGGGACAAAGACCTTTACACGTCTTCGAAGTTGGACTAGGGCATGCCTTTTATCCTCGCAACCCTTTTAGATCCCTTGATCAAGAAGATTTTGGGAATGAAGTGGACGAACTTGCAACAAATGCAAGCTACTTCAACCTCAGTACTTACTTTTCTGCTAGAATAAATCGACGTTGGAGTCTTTCTACAGGTTTATATTATAGCAATCAAAATTTAGATATTTCATACTTAACCACATCCTTTTATGCCGAAGACAACTTCGAAAATAACTTAGATCCCTACCTTAATATCCAGAACCCTAGCTCCGCCCTTGGCCTAAATAGGAGGGCCTCTTCCTCAGTACAAAACGTATCTATCATAGGGGAAAATACAAGCATTAATTTTTTTCCTGGAGCCAATTTGATGGAAGGTGACGACTTGAAAATCAACGGACGTGTACCTATGAATATCGAAATTATTACCATTCCGCTCTCAATTCAAAGGCACTGGTACTTTAGGAATTTTGAGTATACCGCATTTACTGGCTTTTCATTGAATTACATGAGCTTCTCAGTGAAAGAACTTCCTATAAGTGTATTTAATGAATCAAAATTAGTAGCTGAAGAAGTGCTTTTCGAGCCATTTGACGTGAAGGTGATCTTACCTAATTTTATCCTAGGAGTAGGCATGAAGTATCACTTCGATGAGCAGTGGAACACAAGTTTGTCTTATAATCTTAATCCCATTGCCCAAGAGTTTTCCAAATTTCACCTAGGCTTGAACTATAGCTTCTAGTAAGATAGCTCTGCTTTTTTGCTACCTTGTGAAAGGCCTAATTATTAGCGCATGGTAGAGACTAGATGCAATTGATTTTACAAACTTTCAGGTCTTTTGAGCAGCGCAGATAGATGACTATTGGTCCTTGCTTAGTTCTACATTCCAGACCTTGGAAGTAGCCAAAAGGAATTAGGTGCTCTTGCAGAATAGAGCAGGACACTATGATGAAATTGCTTGTCTATATTTGGTCCATTAGATTTTTGAACACTAATCGGAGGAATAAATGATCAAGACTTTTAAGCATGTTAATTATCTGTGGGAAGAAGAAGTGGCTAGTAACTTGGGTGACGATCAAGTAGCTTTATTTCTTTATCGCTCAAACATATTAGGAGCAGACCTAAGAATAACGAACTATGGTGGAGGAAATACCAGCTGCAAAACCATTGAAAAGGACCCATTGACAGGGAGAGATTCGGAAGTGATGTGGGTAAAAGGATCAGGAGGAGATATCGGCACACTGAAAAGAAAGGGTATTGCAGGCTTGTATACGGACAGGCTTAGAGCATTAAAAGACAGGTACAGAGGCATCGACTACGAAGATGAAATGGTAGCCTTGCTTTACCACTGCATATTCGACCTAGACTCAGCAGCACCTTCCATAGACACCCCCTTACATGGCTTGCTGCCTTTTAAGCACATAGATCACCTTCATCCAGATGCCTTGATTGCTATCGCAGCAGCAAAGGATGGAGAGGAAATCACTAAGAAAATTTGGGGCGATACGATGGGTTGGATTCCATGGCAGAGGCCAGGATTTGATCTTGGACTTCAGTTAGAAGAGTGTCTTGCATCGAATCCTGGAATTCGTGGGATAGTTCTAGGAAGTCACGGCCTATTCACATGGGGTGATACTTCCTATGAATGCTACATGAATTCACTAGATGTCATTGAACAGGCCTCTGAATACCTTGAAAAGAGCATACAAGCCAATCCGCAAGTTTTTGGTGGGAGTAAAATGGACTCACTAAGTCCAGAGAAAAGAAGAAGCCAAGCAGCCCTAATTTCACCGATTCTTAGGGGTCTGTGTTCAAGTCACGCGACGATGGTTGGACACTTTACAGATAGTAATGTTGTTCAAGAATTCATTAATAGCAATGACCTTTCTCGCTTGGCCCCAATGGGGACCTCATGCCCTGATCACTTTTTGAGAACAAAGATTATGCCCTTGGTACTAGACCTAGAGGGAGATTCTGACCTGACCTCCGCTGATAAAGTGCGGGAAAAGATTGAGGATTCATTTGCGGCATATCGATCGTCTTATGCGGAATATTATGATTCCTGTAAGCGGGAGACTAGTCCTGCAATGAGAGATCCGAATCCAGTAATTATACTTTGGCCGAGTGTAGGTCTCTTTTCGTTTTCTAAGAACAAACAAACTGCTCGTGTAGCTTCAGAATTCTACATTAATGCGATCAATGTGATGAAGGGGGCAGAGGCCATTTCAGAATATACTGCACTCCCTAGACAGGAAGCTTTTGACATCGAATATTGGTTGTTGGAAGAGGCAAAGTTGCAGAGAATGCCCGCGGAAAAACCCCTAAGTAGAAAAATTGCCCTGATCACAGGCGGTGGAGGAGGAATCGGTCGGGCCATTGGAGAAAAATTGATCAAAGAAGGGGCTAATGTTATTTTTACTGATCTAAATCCAGATAGTCTTGCTGATACACAAGAAAGGTATGGAAAGGATGTGGCATGTGGTATTCCTTGCAATGTGACCTCCCAAGAAGATATCGAAAGAGCGATTAATGAATCTTGTCTAGCGTTTGGAGGAATAGATATCATCATCCACTCAGCAGGTCTTGCCATTTCAAAGTCGCTAGGTGATACCAAGGAATCAGATTGGGATATTCTTCAGGATGTTCTTGTGAAAG
>CAZMYK010000147.1:0-8025 GCA_964570435.1 uncultured Saprospiraceae bacterium
CCATATTTTCGATGTAGATGACGAAGCTCATGTTCAAACTACAAAAGACCTTATAGAGATCAATGTATTCAATGGAGACCTAAAGTGGACCAAGTTTCCAATAATGGTTGGGCACTTCCAAGATGATAGCATTGTAAGTGCAGAAGCTGCAGTGGATAATTACCTGGACGGAAAATTGTCAGAAAGGATGACAATCGGTTCCTATCCTGGAGAAATAGGGGAGCAAAGCATTGTTTTTGCACCAAGTTCTCATCCACTTGGAGCTGTTGTGATAGGACTCGGGCCAAAAGATGAATTGACCAGTTTCGAACTTACTCGCTCTGTGAAAATGGGCGTGATCAAGTATGCAATTCTTTTGCGCGACAACCTATCTGAATCAAATAGCAAGATTGCAAGAAATGCAATTTCGTCTCTATTTATAGGTAGCGGATATGGCCACCTTACTAAAGAGGAGTCTATTCGCAGTATATTGATGGGTGTCCAGGAGGCAAATATCATATTAGACCAGTTAGATAATAATTTGACCAAGATTACTCGATTCGAATTCGTAGACTACTATGAAGATAAGGCCTATGAATGCTATAAGATATTGCACAAGCTTGAAGGGGAAAATAATCAGTTTAGAATAAGCCTAAATGAGGATATTGAAAAAGGTTTTGGTTCAAGGAAGCGTTTTATTAAGCGAGATAGCTCTTCCTGGTGGCACGCCCTTACAACAACTAGGAAGGAGAAAAATATGGAAGCTCCATATTTAAAGTTCTCTTCGTACTCAGGTTCCTCAAGTGTCTCTATGCAGAATGTGCATTCCAACTTGAAGCTTGCTGAATTTATCACAAAGAGCATGTCGCAGAATTCCGAATGGAACGAACGGGATTCTAAAACCATTTTTGAGCTCTTACTTCCTAATGCATACAAGGACTTCATTAGGAATCACCGGAATATTGAATGGAAAATGGATCTGTATTCGGCACAATTTCCATGGGAGATGTTCCATGATAGCAACTACGGTGACAAACCAACATTTGTGGAGACTGGTATCATTAGGCAATTGTATTCAGCCGATGCACCTGTTAACCCCTTGATTGTGAATAATAATAGAGCCCTTGTAATAGGCGATCCAGAATACAATATGGATGGCTTAACTCAGTTAACAGGGGCCTACAACGAAGCAAAGCAGGTAGCAAATATTTTTAGGGAGGCTGGACTAGATGTCAAGCTTAAGCTAAGAAGTTCACCGATGAAGATAATCAAGTCGCTGCTCGCGGATGAGTATAAAATCCTACACTTTGCAGGACATGGTTTTTACGATCCAATGAATGAGCAAGTTGGGATAGCAATAGGCGACGGACAATTTCTCGATCCAGGGACTATCAAGCAATTTAGTGCTATTCCGGAGTTTGTTTTTGTCAATTGTTGTTATGGTGGCAAGATCGCAGGGATTAATTCTAAGTATGGGCTAAATAGACATAAACTTGCAGCTAATGTTGGAACGCAGTTCATCGAAATAGGTGTCAAAGCAGTTGTTGTAGCTGGTTGGGAAATTGACGACTCAGCAGCCTATGACTTTGCAAACGAATTTTACAAGAATATGTACAATGGTGATATCTTTGGGTATGCCGTTCAAAAAGCCCGAAGCGTCATTTACGCAAAGTACAAGAAAACCAATACTTGGGGAGCTTACCAATGCTATGGGGACCAATTTTACAAGCTAAAAAGATCAAGGTCCTACACCAATGGCTTTGCAAATGTTTCGCTAGAAAGCGAAATTTCTCTTGAACTGGACAACCTCCATTCGATGTGCAGGAGTATTGAGATTTCAAAGGGCAATGCAGTGGGGCCTCTCACACGCTTAAGTAATAAGGTCCTCAAATTGATCAAGAGGGCTGAAGAACTGGGAAAGTATACTAGTCGAGTAATGGTAAGAGAGGCAGAAATATATATGAAACTGGGTCACTACGACCATGCCATCGCTATAATTGACCGAATTATGAAAACTGACAGTGGTCGATTGACTTATAAGCACATGGATCAGTATTACAACGTGAAGGCGAAAGAGCTTGTCAGAGATTTCTTGGAAGGCAATCGGGGAAGAAGTCACTCGACGGAAATGAGAGAGATCATCGCTCAACTTCAAAAAGAAGGCTTCTTTGAACAAGGTAGAACCTTTGACAAGATGAATTCCACCGGTAGTACCTTTAAGCGGGCAGGGATTGTGTTGAAATCAGAAAGAACAGAATACTTCAAGAAGGGCTCCCACTATTATCTAGAGGCAGCAAAGATGGTTGGACTTAGAGATCGTTCAGCGATTTATCCTGTCACCTCATTTATCATCCTCTCTTTCTTGAGGTATCAAAGAAGATCAGACTTCGTGAATCATGTGGAAGCCAAAATTGGTCAAAGACCTTCGGATTATATCAAAATGAAACTGAAAGATATTGCAAGTGAAAAATCCAATAGGAATGATATTTGGGACCAACTTGTTGAAATCCAGCTCAAGGTCTGTCGCCTGCTGATCGAGGACGAAAAAATCGAGGAACGAGCGGCCTATATCGCAAGATTATATGAAAAGCAAATACTTCATTGTATCAATGTCAAGGACCTTATCGGAGAGGTAGAGCAAATGCAAATACTGTCAGCTGTAGAACCCCAAGATGGAAAACGGTCAAAGCAGAACGACATGTTCGCAGAAATAGAACAGATGCTTCGCAAGTATCTGAATCAGATGATGTAGGACTTCAGCATATTACCTGTTTTTTGGAAGAGAGGGAAGAGGAATCTTTGCTCGTTAAGGCTTTTTTAGGATGTTTTTTACTAACTTACTGTCCGAGAGCATCATTTAATACCCTAAATTTAATAAACCTCTAACCCCAGAGATGATGCATGAATTGAGCGATGTCTCGCGGCAGCGTGACAGTCTTTCTCGTGAAGAAAGTACAAATGAAAATGACCCAAGTGCAGTTTCACTCAGCCCTCCACCACTATTTCAACTTAAGACTGGTTCAGATAGTGACGAAGTATCCGACAAGGGAGAACCATCACAGTTAAAGGAGAAGGAGATTTCAGCTGAAGAAGATTCACGAGGGAACAACTCTAATGGCCTACCTTTTCAACTTAAGTCCAGCATGGAGTCAATGAGCGGAATAAGTCTAGATGCAGTAAAAGTCCATAGAAATTCTAATCAGCCTGCACAACTAAAAGCACATGCATTTGCACAGGGAAATGACATTCATCTAGGTCCAGGTCAAGAAAAACATCTGCCGCATGAGGCCTGGCACATTGTACAGCAAAAACAGAATCGAGTAGAGGCAAGCGCTCAGACGCCGAATGGCATTAATATCAATGATTCATCCGCACTGGAAAATGAAGCCGATGAAATGGGTGCAAAAGCTACCTCAAAAAATACTACCGATTCTCCCTACCAGCTAAAGACGGTGGATAACGGTGGGCAGGTGACCCAGCTAAAACCCTTCTTTACTGGCGATTGGTGGGAGAGCGACATCGAAGGTTTAGGTGATATTCGAATTGATGCGGAGGAAGTTTGGATGGACGAATTTCATGCATTCAAAAATAAGCATCTATATCCCCATTTTCCTGACGATTGGGAGTATGGTGGAAGCGATGGCAAACTAATGGCAGAGTTTAAATCAATGAGAATAAGCTCTAAAACCGATGCAATTATTGATGATATTTTTGGTGATGAAGGGTCGACTTCAGAGGATGTCTCAGCTGATCCTACTGCATCAAAGGATAAGGACGAAGAAGTTATCCTAGCAGGTCCTTCCTTGACAAGCACTGAAAGTTCCCCTGCAACCACCACAGGAGTAGAGCTAGATGAGGATGCGCCTCCTGTGCCAGAATCGGCCATAGACATTATTTGCAGAAGGGCAGAGAGCCTAGACCTGATTACACCTTTTCGTATTGCGGGTATCCGAAAAGTATATGAACATGGCGGACCAGCAATCAAGCAAAAAATGATCAGCCTATTTTCTGAGGATACTGAATTGGCGCATCTGTCAAGCATGGAATACTTTATTGAAGCCATTAACCCTCATCATATAGGGTATGCTGGTGGCCTTGCTATATTTGACGAATGGATTAACTTCACGGAGTCACCATATTTCACAGGTAAAAATTTCGAAACTTGGGTGAATCAAAAGATGGCTCCTGATAAAGATACATCAGATTACCGAATCATAGATAGCTATGGTGCTGAAGAACGGGCGACTTACGAAGTTAGTATGGAAGGCAAAAAGCTCACAAGAACTAATGATGAAGCCTTGGTTGGAGATAATATCTACGTTTTAAGCCCTGCAGGTGTCTTGTATGCCAAGCCCAAAGAAGGTCCTGTCCACCATAGTTCCTTCTTAGAAGGCATGCCTGTCATATGCGCAGGTCATCTATTCACAGACGGGGGTGGTAATCTGACGGCTATCAATAATTCATCCGGACACTATGCGCCATCTATGAAGCAACTGAAAAATGCACTACGGATATTAGATGGAAAGATGGATCTGTCAGAAACAGTAGTACAAGGGCATGGGAGCGAAGGAGGTATACCCGTAAGTGAATTTCTCAGCGAAGATTAAGTATATTTCAGGCTCTATAAGCAGTGTTATGAAAGAAATAAGAAGTTTGATCGAGAACAACGAAATACTACTTGCTTGTATAGCCATGCAAGAATTGGATGTTTCATCCCTAAAGCCAGCATACTTCCAATACCTAAGAGGATATGCCATTCAATGGATCTCTTCAGAAGAGCAGGAGGTCGCAGAAAGAGCTTCAGTGGTAGTGGTAGAATTTCTTAGCTACGACGACCTAGCTTTTTTTGGATACATGATGCCTCATGAATTTCCTGTAGTCAATTGGAACCTATTCTCAGCCCTACTAATCCATGGTAGGTTCAAAACTCTAGAAAGGCTAAAAGAATTTTTAGGTAGCAAGTTTATTCTCGAGCATAGAGTGAAGTCCGAAATGGCCAACATCTCGATACAAGATGGAGTTCTTTGGCTTCCGCCGCTACTTACGCCAATTAAGGGATATGGCAAGCAAGATTAATTATTTTCAAAGCTAGGGATTCGGATATCTTGCTGAAAAACCTATCTTGAAGTTTCTATTTCAAGCTTTAAGAAATTTCCATTTCTATGTCAAGAAATTACTTGTTCCTCGCTCTTATTGTGCTCTTTGTAACTCATTTTTTCTACTATCCGAAGTGGGATAAGAGCGGGACAGAGGCCACCCTGTCTTGGGACGTTTCAGGCTACTACATGTATTTGCCTGCTGCCTTTATTTATCAGGATTTTAAGACGCTTGCCTGGAAGGATGAGATCCTTTCAAAGTATAAGCCTACACCAGAACTTCAGCAAGCCTTTGTGCATGAAGCCAGTGGGAACTATGTTATGAAGTACTCAATTGGGCAGGCAGTTATGCTAACCCCTGGGTTCTTAGTCGGACACATGTGGGCCTCAATTAGCTCCTCCTACCCAGCTGATGGATTTTCTTTTCCCTACCAATTCATGATTTCGATGTGGGTCCTATTGATCACTTTTATTGGATTGATCTTCCTGCGGAAATCCCTGCTGAGGTATTTTGGCGAGCACGCCACTGGGCTTTCACTTCTAGGGATTGTCCTTGGTAGCAACTACTTGAATTATTCGGCAATCGATGGCGCAATGACGCACAATACCTTATTCACTGTCTATGCCCTAATAATCTATGCTACGGTCCGCTTTTATGAAAAACCAAGTATTCTCAAAGCACTGTTAGTAGGTAGTTTGGTTGGCTTGGCAGCCCTAACAAGGCCAACAGAAATTATTTCCTGCATCATTCCGGTTTTATGGGGAGTAAATATTTTCAAACTTGAAAAACTGATAGAAAGGATGAATTTCTTCCTTTCGAACTTGCAGTACCTGCTGATTGCAGGCCTCGCCTGTGCAGCGGTTGGAAGTATTCAACTCATCTACTGGAAATTTGCAGCTGGCGAATGGATCGTTTATTCCTACCAAGAACAAGGATTCAGTTGGCTGCGGCCCCACTTAAAGGATGGCCTGGTAAGTTACAAGAGTGGTTGGCTGACTTATTCTCCATTTATGGTATTTACGCTCGTAGGCTTTTATGCGCTATGGAAAAATCATCGTAAAATTTTCTTCGCCTCAGCACTATTTTGCGCACTCTTTATCTACATCGCATTTGCATGGGATATCTGGTGGTATGGAGGATCACTGGGGCAGAGGGCTATGGTCCAGTCATATCCTGTTTTTGCCTTCCCCTTGGCAGCACTTTTTGCCTATCTTATCAAAGCTAGCAAATTGATTCAAGTGCCAGTTGCACTGTTAATGAGCTTATTTATCTATGCCAACCTCTGGTTTACCCACCAAGCACACTTAGGAGGGATGATCCACGTCGGACAAATGAGGAAGGCTTACTTTTGGAAAACTTTACTGACTTACAAGGCAGATTCCGAAAACCTAAAATTGCTTGATGATGTGAATGAAGTTTACACGGGTCCAAAGGATAATTCCAAGTCTGTCTTCCAAGATACTTCTCAACTTGCGACTTTGAGTGCAAGTGAGCAGTTCAGCAAGGAGTTAACTATTCCAATGGAGGATGTAGATCAAAACTTTGACTGGATTCGAGTTTCGGCTGACCTTACCATCTCGCAGAAGGAATGGTTTTTCTGGACAATGACTCAGTTTATTGTGGAAGTAAAGAACCATTCAGACAAAGTATCTGGCCACATGATAAGGGTGCAAAGACATATGGATGACAATCAAAAGAAGAAATTGCATATCGATATTTCCAAGCCTGAGAAACCTTATACCGCTTTGGTCGTAAAATTCTGGAACGCAGATGGCAATAAGGAAATCAAGATCGAAAATATCAAAGTTGAGACTTTTGATGCAGGATAACTTAAAGTTGTAAAATCGGCCTTGCTATTTCATAATGCTACCTTAAGACAGAACTATTGTTTATTAAAAGTTACATCTTCCAAGATTACTTCTCCCTTTACCACAAGGGCAGGGGCAGTTCCGCTGGCGGATTGATCTATCGTAACGTTATTCAAAGTCAAAGTCTTGCTAGCACCTACCTCAATGAGAACTAGACTACCGCCTGCTTTAAAATTGGTAGCTGCATTGCCAAGCTGAGTTATTGTAAGATTTTTCTGGATAAAGAGAGATGGGAGATCTAAAACTATATCCTGATTGATGAGTGACTTGTCGATCGTGATTACGTCGCCATCTTTAGCACATGCCAAGGCATTACGTAGTGACCCTTCTCCCGAATCTGCGAGATTATCTACGCTCAAATTGCAGAGATTAGAAGCTTCTAATTTCATTGCACTAGCAAAGCAATCTACCGCATCACCATTCATCACAAAGCCAAAGGCATCACTATTAGTCGTAGCATCCCAGTAAAAGTAAGGCATAGATTCTTGAAAAAATGCATCTGCTATGGTGCTCACATAGTTACAACGTGAAGTTGCATCAGCAGAGGAAGAAGCACCGAATTCTCCAAGGAAGACAGGTAAGTTATAGGTCTCAGACCATTCCTTCATAGAGGCAATCTGATTCTTTAATTCTTGCTCTTCATTGTTTATTGGGAATGTCCTTGCTGGCAAAAAGTCGTCAGTCCACGACATTTGCTGGTGGGTAAATAGGTAGGGGTCGTAGGAGTGAAAAGTATATATGATATCAGGGTCAGCATATGGAACCGTGTTCAAAAGCGCAGCGGCGGAATTGTATCCATTTCCACCGAGAATTAGACTGTGGTCGTAGCCTTCATCTCTAAAATCTTTGATCAAGGAATCGGCCACCGTATGAAAGTTTTGGTTACTTATAGAGTTCGTGGGCTCATTGGAAAGTTCGAAGAAGAACATTTCTGGATCAAGTGATCCGTACTTTTGTCTTACTTGTTCCCAAACCTTGCGGATTCTGCTGATTTCTGAGGTGTAGTTAGCATCAGTCAATTCATAACCGTGGTGGTTGGTTATGATTAGTGGCATGTCAAAGTCTTCCGCCCAGATGATGG
>CAZMYK010000148.1:0-7999 GCA_964570435.1 uncultured Saprospiraceae bacterium
AAAGGCCTTCTTGCACCGTTCCTTATCTGAAAGTGGAGGGGAAAGCCCTTGGGCTCAGGGTAGCTCGCTTCGTTACAATAGTAGGAGGGCCTTTGTTCAGTGGGACCAACAATATGTCGGTTCTGACTACGATGCCCAAGTCGGCTTTGTTAGAAGGAAGAATTTCGTGAGTATTAATCCAAGTGTAGGACTGAATTTCTACCAAGAGAATGGACTTTTTAATGTCCATGGTCCCTTCCTAGACTGGAACTACTTGTCAACCATAGGTCTTGGAAACACTGATCGTGAACTGACTCTTGGATATGAATTAGAGCTGAGTAACAACTCAAGAATTAATGCAGCGATTAGCAACACTTATGTCTTGCTTACTTCTGACTTTGATCCCACAGGGACAGGATCCTCGACCCTTCCTGCTGATAGTGACTATACGTATACTGCATTTGAATTATCCTATTCTTCTAACAGAAACTTGGACTTCTCTTATTCTCTGAATCCGAATTTGGGTCAATATTTCAACGGCATGCGATATGGTCTAAGTGGTAGGCTTTCTTACAGGACTCAACCTTACGGCCTGCTAAGTCTTGCATATAGCTATAACCATTTTATCCAAGAACATCTAGACGAAGCGAAGCAAACCGTTTTGCTCGGACCGAGGGTCGACCTATCATTCACCAAGTCACTCTTTCTGACCACTGTAGTCCAATACAATTCTCAGATTACGAATATGAATGTGAACGCAAGATTTCAGTGGCGATTTGCTCCCGTCTCTGACCTCTACATCGTCTACACCGATAACTATTTCACGGAATTCACGGATGATCCTAGTAACCGCTTCATTTCCAATATTCGAAATCGATCTATTGTTGCCAAGGTTACTTACTGGTTAAACATATAGGTAAGTAGGGGCCATAATCTTCTTTAGTCCTTGATCAATCATCATTTTCAAGATCCCTGCACTTATGCTAGATAAAATACTATGACGGTGTTAACCAACCAGCTATTCATTCGACTAAGGGTAAAATCAAAGAAAAATGAAGAAAATATACTTGTTTACTGCTCTAAGCTTACTAGTAATTAGCATCTCTTCTTGCAAATTAGACAATCCACTTAATCCCATTGACCCGAAAATAGAACCCATCTTACTTCAAGACAGGTATGACGAAGACATCGTGCTTACAGACCACAATGATGATGGTGTTGACTACATAGCAAGTGACATTGTACAAGTGTTCGGGGGCAAGATGACCATCGAACCTGGAGTCATTATAGAATTTGAAGAAGGTGCAGGCTTCGAAATCGGAATTGAAGGTAGATTAGACGCAGTTGGAACTTCAGGTGAGCCTATTCGAATGATTGCCAAGGAGGGTAACCCATCTTGGAGCGGAATCTACATCAATACCGAAAAGTCAAACAAGCTGATTCACGTAGTAATAGAAAACGCAGGCCAAGGAAAGACCTTTGGTGTATTTAATGATTTTAGTGCTGCACTTACGCTTGACGGTACAGTCAGTATGGAAAACTCGACGATCACTAAGAGTGGAGATATGGGAATTATCATAAATGATAGGAGTGCTACTGATATTAGAGAATTCGCCGGAAATACAATCAAGGACTGTGAAAACTTTCCGATCCTCAGTAATTTCAACTACCTGCAAGCACTTAATCTTTCTGACAATTCCTACTCTGACAATGGTAGGAACATGGTTGCCGTTACTGATAGATATACAGATAGATTGACCGTCACAACTGAACTTGATGGTTTAGAGATCCCCTACTTCTTGATGGGTGACTTTGACCTATATGCAGACCTAACTCTTAATCGAGGGGTCGAATTTGTAATGGACCAGAATAGTGTCATCGAGCACGTAGCAGGAGATGATTTTAGGCTCCAGATTAAGGGAACTGAAAATGACCACGTCGTAATCAGAGGTGGTGAGTCGGAAAATGGCTACTGGCAAGGACTTTACATAACATCAGCTAATAGTAGTAATACCTTTGAGTACTTAGATATCTCTGATGGTGGTGGACAGAAACTGACTTTTGGTGAGGGCAAGGCCAATGTCTCAGTTGAATTCGAAGGCGATTTGACAATGATAAATTGCACATCGGCAAGGAGTGGAAATTGTGAAGTATTCTTGAGTCGATTTGGTGGAAGTCCGAGCTTTACCAATGAAAGTCCAGCGATAACAAACGTATGTGAGGAGTAATTTTCAAGTAGAAAGAGGTGCAAAAGAGCTTTGGGAATTCCACTGCCTCTTTTGTGCATTTTACAAGTAAGTAAGAATCAATCTTAAGTCCCTGCTTAGCCCTACTAAATCATATTTAATGCTCCACATCTCCAGCCCATAAGGCAAAAAATTTAACTAAATGTTAATCTTGCTCCTTTCATAAGACTACCCGTATTTTTCTAGGTTTGCCTCTTTTAATCTAAAAGAACTTAAATATGAGCATTCAGGAAATAAAGGAGAAAATAACAGAAATGTCTGTTGAGTACGCTCCGAAGGTATTTTTGGCTCTTCTTACCCTAGTCATTGGATTTTGGATCATTGGGCGAGTGATGAAGCTTATCGCCAAGCTGATGGATAAAAGAGGCATAGATCTGTCTTTATCCAAATTTTTGTGTTCGATTCTCAGTGTTTTATTCAAGGTCCTCTTACTCTTTTCAGTAGCTGGAATGTTTGGGATCAATACTACATCCTTCCTTGCAATATTTGGCGCCTTGATGGTAGGTGTGGGTATGGCGCTAAACGGCAGCCTTGGACACCTGGCTAGTGGCATCATGCTAATGATTTTCAAACCCTTTAAGGTTGGAGATCTAGTAGAAATAGGGGGTGGTAAAGTGGGTTCGGTAGAAGCTATTAATGCCTTCAATACTACCCTTGCGACCTTGGATAACAAGCGTGTTATTATTGCCAATAGCAACGTAACTGGAAATACAATTACTAATATTTCAGGTCAAGGAACAGTTGGAGGAGAACTGACTTATGGCATTGGTTATAATGACAACATAGATCAAGCTAGGCAAATCATCCTTGAAGTGGGCAAGTCTTGCCCTCACGTAATTGATGAACCAGCTCAGGGAGTGGTTGTAGCTGAGTTAGCAGATTCTTCTGTTAACCTTGCAACTAGACCTTTTTGCCAAAGCGAGCACTACTGGGATGTTTACTTGTATATGCAAGAGCATGTGAAGAAAGAATTCGACAAGGCTGGCATCGGAATTCCTTATCCGCAAATGGATGTCCATATGGTCGGCCAGAATTAGCACATTTATAGGGAGTAATCGTGAATCTAGCATAGTGTAAAGTTCTTAGCCAGGTAGGAAGTAGGGACCAAGCATAATTCTTGTCAGCACATTTTCTTATTTTTGTACTAGCTTTGCTTCAAGATTACTTCCGATTATCCCTTATTAGATCACATGCGAATTTTTCTGTTTCTTCTTTTTTCTCTGCAATTGTCTTCCCAGACGGCACAAGACACGAAGGAATTAGCTGATTCGCTGTTATTGTCGCAAAATGTAGATTCCTGCATAGTGCTTCTGAATACCTTGGACAGGGACCAAGATTCGAGTGTTGACTTCAGACTTAAGATCTTAGAGGCCATAAGGGGTGGGACTGAAAATGAAGTCACGGTCAAGAACATCGAAAACATCATTGCGGAGTATCGGGACCAAGCCTTTCCTACCAATACCAAGGTTGCCTATATGAATTATTTCTCGGAAATAATGATCCCTGATAATTCATGGAATGAATACAACTTGGGCTACCTAGATGATATCCTCCTACTTTATGACGAAGGGCACGCCCAGGACTCCTTCCTATTGATGCATATGCTACACAATAAGGGAAATTTACTTTTCGAATTGGGCCGAAATATCGAGGCAATTCCACAACTTGAGCAAGCTATAAATATTGCTCAGAAGATTGATACTAGGGATTCCAGCTTTCTAGGTATTTTGTATTTCAATCTAGCCAATCCCGTTTACTCAGCAGGACAATATCAGCGCAGCTATGAACTTGTAGAAAAAAGTGAGGCCCACCTATCCAAACTTTCGAAACCTAATCTAGACTATTTTCAGACGGTATATATAGATCTTTTTTCGACTTCACTAGAGTTCGACTATCTAGAGAAAGCTGAAAAGTATCTCAACAAAGCCAAACTATTGTATGAAAGGAATAAGGTAGAAATGACAGGTGGCAAACCCCTTGCTATGGCAAAGAAGGAAATCACGCTTGTCTATAATTACATGAGCTTGTATGCAGAGACTCTGGAATACGATAAGGCTTTAAGTGCCCTGCGTGAGGCTGAAGAGAAATTTGGCAATTATACTGACATTTTTTTTAGAGTAAGGCTTGCTGCATCTTATAATAAGATGGGAGAAATGTATGTGATAAATGAGCCTGAAAAGAGCTTTTACTACTACCAGAGAGCCATCGACATTTTTAATGACAAAGAAGATCTGAAATTCAGCCTCATGTTTGAATTCAATCTTTCCAAGGCCTACCTCAACTCTGGTCAACTATCCAAGGCCAAAAAGTTAGCTAGATCATTAGTGAGTAAGGGAGAATCCATTGATGATAGAAGGTTGCCTTTCTTCTATTTTTTAGAGGCAAAAATGCTCTTGAAAGAAGGAAATTTCGAAGAAAGCCTTCCGATACTGAATACAATTGCAAACCTCTTCAACAAGGGTGAAGATCCGATAGATTTAATAGAGCAACAAACATTGCAAAACTCATTTCGCACGCAAGACATAGACCATGCCTACCTTCTAAGCGGAATTGCATCTGAAATAGAAAAGAATATTGATCCAAGCATAGACAGTAATACTGCAATGAATAGTCTGTGGAAGATCGCCTATTCTAGCTTCCAAGAGCTGTGGAAGCTTAGCAAACTCAACAAGAAAGCTAAGAAAGAGTATGGAATTATGCTTAGTGGATTATTGAGGACAGATGAATTCTTAGGTCGAAAGTCTTTAGCCTACGGAGAAGTTCTCAAGTTTTCAGAGAACATCAATTCGAGGGTGATGTGGGAAGAATTCAAGACTAAGAATGCTGGGTTAGAGCTCCTTGACCAAGATTTACTAGTTAAAGAACAGGAGATTCGATCTAGAATCACGGGCTTAAAGAAAAAGGTAAATGGCTTCGATAGTCTTAGCGTAAGAGAAGCCCTGTTTGAAGAAGAGCTAGCTTTGGAAAAGCTAGAAGTAGAAAAGCGACAAAAAAACAACTCTTTCTACAAGTATGAAGATTTTGACTTCGATTTTGCTTCCTACCAAGGGTCTTTGGGTGAAAATGAGCTCGTGATCAAATATCAATACCTCGATAGCACCCTATACAGGTACCAAATCTCTGGGGAGGAAATCAAACTACATGCCATTGAACAGCAAGCTACTGTCGATGAGCTGGTTAAAGACTTCGTGGAATTAATTCGCGATCCCTCTTCAGATATTGGAGAAATAGAGACCTTGGGAAATTCGATCTCAGAACTATTGCTTCCTAACGAATTAAGCAGCAAGCTTTCTTTTATCGGTGATGGGATTTTGAACTACCTCCCCTTCGACCTCCTACGATTAGACAACACGTACTTACTAGAAAATTACGCAATCAGTAACGCTACTTCACTAGCTCTACTTAATAATACAGAGGTACACCAAGTCGTTAAGGAGTCGCTAATTGTAGCCCCATCTTATGAAAATTATACCTTGTCAAGCCAGCAGCTAGCTGTTCGAGGAGATGCCTACAGTTTGAAGGGTGCGCTTTCGGAAGCCGAAACCATATCTACTTTAATACCATCAGAAAAGTGGACTCGTGAAAATGCCCTAAAGCAAGAATTCATGGAAAAAGCAGGAGATTTCGACCTCCTCCACCTCTCTATGCATTCCTTTATGAATGATGACGACCCGGAATTGAGCAGCCTTGTATTTCATGACAACGACCAAGATAACGAATTGTACATCAGTGAATTGTATGGCCTAAATCTCAATGCCAAACTTGCGGTTCTTAGTGCATGCAACACTGGAGTTGGTAAGATAAAATCTGGAGAGGGAATGGTCTCGGTAAATAGGGCCTTTACATATGCTGGTGTACCTTCTGTGGTTTCTAGTCTGTGGAGTGCGCCAGACAAGGCAACTCAAGAACTCATGACACTGTTCTATGAGCAGCTGAAAGAGGGTAAAAGCAAGGACCAAGCATTGAGAGAGGCCAAGTTAAACTACCTGAGCCAACAAGAGGTCAAGGGATTGCAGCATCCATTCTTTTGGGCGGGCTTTGTGCTACATGGAAATACAGAGCCATTAAAATTCGAGCGTTCGAAAATTTATCAATTCTTGTTTGCAGGTGGTGTGATCATCTTAGTACTTCTTATAATATTTAGTGGTCTTCGTTTAATTAGAAGCAAGGAATCTGTCAATTGACAAATTACAACTTAGCTTCAAGCCTATCAAAAATCTTCACTTGCATGCTTCAAATAACTCACTCCTGCCTTACTAATGACGGGAAAGGGAGTCACTTCAATCTCAAATGCGGCCTTATACATTGCCCTTAATTGGTCAAAGTCTTGGGCGCCATCTTCTAGTAAGGCAATTACGCTACCTCCGAATCCACCACCCATCATTCGAGCCCCAATGCAGTCGGCGCGAACTTGCAATTTGTCCACAACAAAGTCCAGCTCGTCGCAGCTAACCTCATATAAGGAAGAAAGACTTTGGTGCGATTCGTAAAGGAGTTGACCTACACTTTCCAAATCACCTTTAGAAAGTGCCTCCACCATTTTTATCACTCTAGCATTTTCATTGACTACGTGACTAAGACGTTGGTATTCTTTCTGGCTGATCAGGTCAATGTTCTCACTCAGATCAGCCATCTTAAGATCTCTGACTGATTTTACATCCGGCCTCCTTCCTTGTATTGTTTTCAGTGCGGATTCACACTCTGCCCTTCTATCATTATACTCCGTCTCAGCGAGATTGTGTTCCACATTGGTATTAAATAGAAACCACTTGGCTCCTGGAATATTACTGTCTATTAATTGATAAGAATAGTCGCGGCAATCCAATAGGATGGCCTTGTCCTCTTCCCCCATGCAGATTGCAAATTGGTCCATCTTTCCTCCATTAACGCCTGTCCCATTTTCAGCGCGACTAGCCATGAAGACGATATCCTTTTTCCCGAAAGGGAGGTCGAATAGCTGTTGGATCGCAAACAAAAATCCGCAAGTGAGTGCTGATGAGGAGCTTATTCCAGCTCCAAATGGAATATCACCATTCAGCATTACATTAAGTCCCGAAATTTGATGTTGATCTTCCTTTAAGACCCTAAGGACCCCTACAAAAAACCTTGTCCAATCCTCTTGGATAGATATGTCATCAAGAGAAATGATGATATCCTTGTCAAGATCTAGGGCGTGAATATGAATCTGATTGTCCTTTCTTTTCGAAGCCGCATAGTAGATCGCTTGTTCTATCGGGAAGGGTAGAACAAGGCCATCGTTGTAGTCTGTGTGTTCGCCGATGATATTAACTCGACCGGGGGCTCTGAAAATTTGGGGTTCCTTGCCAAATGTTTGAATAAATCTTTCACGAAGCTTTCCAATATCCATTAACCTAGTAATTTTCGAGCAGGTGAAAATATGAGATAAATCGAAGGAACGTAAAGAATTGATGACTTTAATGTGCCATGAATGTTTCGAATTTTAGGATTCCAAGTCCTATGTATTGATGCCAAGTAACTTATCAAGCGACTGCTTTTGGCAATGTTCTAGTTGTGTTCTAGATTGAAAATGACTTGGCTTAATTTTTGAAACTATTTTAATTCGTTGCAAACATAAATGTGGATTTTTCGTTTATATTTGCAGTCCTTTAGAGAAAATGGTCGCGTGGCCGAGTGGCTTAGGCACTGGTCTGCAAAACCAGGTACAGCGGTTCGAATCCGCTCGCGACCTCTCCAAAAAAAAGCTCTGACTTGCAATAGTCAGGGCTTTTTTTATTTACTCACTCTTTCTTCTT
>CAZMYK010000149.1:0-7994 GCA_964570435.1 uncultured Saprospiraceae bacterium
TTCTATTGCGGCCTTTGCGATGCCAATTACTGGAGATCTTGCTGCCAAAGATGTAGCGAAGAGGCAACCTGCCAAACTAGCTGCTATGGAAGCGCACTATCATACTTCGGAAAGAGCGCCTTTGATTATTGGAGGAATTCCAGATGATGAAAATGAGAAAGTAAATTATGCCCTAGAAATACCTGGAGGCTTGAGCTTTTTGGCTTTTGGGGATTTCAATTCAGAAGTGATAGGTCTAGATCAGATTCCGGAAGACGAAAGACCACCCGTGGCAGTTGTACACTATGCATTCCAAATTATGGTCGGCTTGGGTTCCTTGATGATGCTCATTGGTGGGATCTACTTCTTCATGAGATGGCGTAAGAAAGACTACATTAATAATAAGTGGTGGTTAAGATTGATTGCTATTGCTACACCAATTGGCTTCATCGCCTTGGAGGCAGGCTGGACTGTCACAGAGGTGGGAAGGCAACCTTGGATTATCTATGGGGTAATGAAAACCAAGGATGCTTTGACTGCGATGCCTGGGATTCAGTATTCTCTATTCGTTATCATTACGGTCTACCTCCTTCTTACTTTGACGGTCATATGGTTGATGTCGAGGCAGATTAAGTCGATTCATGAAAAATACAAATCCTGACTATGTATACTGACTTAGTGATATTCATACTGGGAGTAAGTTTGGTGCTGTACATGATTCTTGGAGGTGCAGATTTTGGTGCAGGCATCATAGAAATTTTCACGGGAAACAGAGGCAATTCTACAGTGTCTAGGGCCCTTGCTCCCGTTTGGGAAGCCAATCATATGTGGCTAATAATTGCCATTGTCATCCTCTTCAATGGCTTCCCAGAAGCCTACAGGATTCTTTCCACTCATCTACATATTCCAGTATTAATTTTTCTGATCGCTATTGTTTTCAGAGGAGCTGCCTTTACTTTTAGACACTATGATGCTTACCAAGATCAATCCGCTGTTGTCTACTCCTACATATTTAGATATTCAAGTGTAATTGCAGTTTTCTTCCTTGGAGTCACCATTTCAGCTTTTTTTGGAGGTACCATTCCCCATACTGATGTGGGTTCGTTTGCAGAGTTATATATTAGTCCTTGGTTTAATTTATTCAGCTTTGCGACGGGTGTCTTTGTTGTGACGCTTTCGGCATACATTGCCGCCGTATTCTTACTAGGTGAAGTGAAAACAGATGAAGGCTATGAGCTACTTAGTAGGTTTAGCAAGCGCTTATTTATGTTTTCCGCACTTTCTGGGATTGGGATCTTTGCATCTTCTTACATCTTAGATATCGTGTTTCACCAAGTGTTTTTCGAACATACTATTTCTGTAATCTCAGTGCTGCTGGCGAGTTTCTTGGTTCCTATTATTTTTGTTTTGATCAAAAGAAGGAAAATTTGGCTCGTGAGATTTACAGTCGGCTTCCAGATTCTTTTGATCGTGAGTGGTTGGTATGCGATGCAATGGCCGAATTTCGTGATTTTTTCGGATGGCTCCTTATTGTCATTTGATGCTGCAGCTAGTCCTACGATTACGATGAAAATTTTATTTGTTTCGCTAGCAATTGGAGTGGTGATTATCTTTCCTAGTTTGTACTATCTGTTTAGACTTTTTAAATCAGGTCAATCAAAGGTAAATTGAAAGGAATTATTGACATTCTTCAAAGAAATATTGCTTCGGCAACGTACTTCCGCCACTGCTTGCTTAGCAGAGAACTTATTGACTTCGATTTTAGGCATATTAAGAATTTGAGCTAAGTGCCTTACCTTTCACATCTCCTCCACTTGCTCGCTCAAAGGGCTTTAAGCCCTTTCAGCGAAAATTTCTCCTTATCTGCCCCATTGAAAGTAATCTTCTAACATTCGTCTCATTTTTTTGGTAGAATGAACTTGAGTGATTTGAAATGCTCAAATTTTCTTACAGTGATTTTTTACCTCGTTTTGCTGGAACCTAGTTGCAAACCGGAGCTCTACCTTGCGTTTAAGTAGCTTGTGATCCATCGATAATAAGGTAAATATAGCCGATCACAGTTCTGCTGAATATCCGTGCTTATTGTCCTTGTTGAATTAGCTTCGTGCTTCCCTTCTTAACCTTATATGATCGATCGATCAAGGTATTTGAATTCCTTTCCTTTAAGGTAGTGACGGATTTAAATTCAGCCGTAAGTTCATCTTTGTCTATGATAAGTTTGAGATAACCATGGTCCCTCATATTGACATATTTCAGATGCGGATTGATGTCTGAGTTGGAAATTTTGCCTTCATGGGATCTCACCTCTTCATTTGGTGTGCTTTCATTGGCGTTTGCAGAACTAATACTTGTTACTCCGAATTCAATTCCGACGGCTCCTTCACCAGTGTCCTTGTCATAGTCTCGGAAGGGGTCACTGGTGGCTTCGAAGGCCCATGCCGTGTGGGTGTCACCGGTCACGAAAATGATATTCTCAAGTCCACCCTGCTTAATTGCTCGACTTAAGTAGTCTTGGTCTTTAGGATAGCCGTCCCAGGCATCCATGTTTTGAGAAAAGTTCTCATATGCCCAATCGGTGTAGGAAAAAATGACTTGGTTGCCAATGATTTTCCAAGTGGCCTTTGAATCCTTCAATGCCGAAATCAACCATTCCATTTGAACATCTCCTAGAAGGTGGTGGTCATCCGAATTCCGCCGTGGATCTGAAAGGCTGTCTGCTTGCATTGTCCGTCCTGCAAGTCGCTCGTCAAGCATTACAAGGTCAATCGTATTTCCAAAGTTGAATTTCCGATAATGCGTCTTTCCTTCTCTTATTGGAAGCCATTCATAGAAAACTTGTTTGGCGACTGCCTTGCGTCGGTCATAACTTCCTTCATTCTCTTGATGATTTTGAGCCCCGCTTATGTAAGCATTGTTCGTGATTTCATGGTCATCCCATATATTGATAAAGGGCACTTGGCCATGTATCTTTTGTAGATCTTCGTCCAATCTGTATTGGCTATATCGATCTCTATAATCTTGAAGGCTAATGATTTCGTGGGCGGGAATATTTTTTCTAAAAAAGCTGGGATCTCCATACTTGTCCGGACCATATTCATATATATAGTCACCAAGGTGTATGACGGCATCTAGGTCATCTTCTGCAAGAGCAGCATAAGCATTAAAGTATCCAAACTCAATGTTGCTGCAACTTACAAAGGCCAAATTGATAGGCACTTCACTGCCTGCAGGAAGGGTCTTGGCTGCACCCACCTTACTGTAACTATCCAGACCTCTAAATCGATAGTAGTATTGGGTGCCTGGGAGGAGGTCCTCAACGATGACCTTAACCGTATAGTCCTGCTTAGGCGTAGTAATGTACTTTCCGGCCTGCAGAATTTTCTTAAAATCCCTGCTTAATGAAACTTCCCAATCCACAGCAATTTCAGCAATTTGAAATGCAGGAGTGATCCGGGTCCAAATCACGACACTGTTTTGGAAGGGATCTCCTGATGCAAGACCATGATAGAAAGGTGCGAGGTCGGGGTTCTGAAGATGGGAGGTGTTTTCTTTTAATTGGACTCCTTCGGTCGTTGCCTTTTTGGTAGTCCCACAGGAAGCAAGAATGAGAACAGAAAAAACAAAGGACGCATAGATGAAGACTTTCATAAGTTCTATTTTTAGCAGCACCTAATATTGCGATTAAAAATGAGTATTAGAAATTTCGAGGATTAAGTGTTTGTAATCTTTAGCTTAAGATAGCTTCTGTTGTCTTATTTGCGTTGAGATTTTAAGCGTCAGATAAGTGGGAAGCATTTTATTCAAAAGTAAGGCAGGATTGTTAGCGCTCTTCTTCTTATTCTTGTCTGTTGCGAAGTAAATGCAATAATTACTTTGTTTATATTATATTTAATGCTTAGCTAAGATGAAGAAGACAATTGGAGCAATTGGTGTTTTGGGATACATTCTTATCCTTTGTTTCTTCAGACCTGAAGGACTATCACAATCTGGAGTTGCAGTCTTAGCTGCGACCTTTCTTATCGCACTTTGGTGGATATTTGAAGTGACGGACATTGCGGTGACTGCGCTGCTGCCCATCATTCTTTTTCCTCTTTCAGCTGCGATGGGACTTGGAGACACTACTTCTGCATATGGACACAAGTACATCTTCCTATATATGGGTGGATTCTTTCTTGCCATTGCGATAGAAAAGTGGAACCTTCATAGACGGATTGCTCTTAATATCATATCCTTTGTAGGTGCTAGCATATCGAGAATCACCCTGGGATTTATGTTGGCGACGGCCTTCATGTCTATGTGGATTTCTAATACAGCGACAAGCGTGATGATGTTGCCGATTGGAATTGCCATCGTTAAGCAATTGAAGGACCATCCTGATACAGAAGAGGATGAGAACGCTTTGTTTGGTAAGATGCTTATGCTGGCGATTGCCTATAGTGCTTCGATCGGAGGTATTGCCACCTTATTCGGAACGCCGCCAAATCTGGTCTTTGCTGGTGTAATCAAGGAACTATACGATGTTGAAATTAGCTTTGCAAAGTGGCTGGCCATTGGCCTTCCGATTGCCCTTATCTTACTATTTGTGGCGTGGCTATATCTTACAAGGGTAGCATTCAAAATTAAAATGCAAGAATTTCCTGGAGGATCAAAGGAGATCAAGCGATTGAAAAAAGATCTTGGTCCCATGGGTCAAGAGGAGAAGATAGTTTCAGTAGTCTTCGCTGCCATGGCTCTGATGTTAATATTTCGACAGTGGTTACAGAATTTTATTCCCCAATTAGATGACACGATCATTGCCATGACTGCTGGTGTCATTCTGTGCATCCTCCCTTCAAAAGGTAACAAAGGGAGTATTCTAACTTGGAAGGAGGCTGTGAAGATGCCATGGGGAGTACTCATTTTGTTTGGTGGAGGAATGGCGCTGGCCTCTGGTTTTACTAGTTCTGGTCTTGCACAGTGGATAGGCAGTCAGTTCGAATTATTGAAGGCACTACCTATCGTCTTACTGATATTAGTACTGATCGTGAGTGTTAATTTCCTTACGGAGATCACTTCCAATCTTGCAACTACTGCAATGCTACTTCCCATCCTTGCACCAATAGCAATGACCCTAGACGTCCACCCCTACTTATTATTGATCTCGGCTACAATAGCAGCCTCCTGTGCCTTCATGCTGCCTGTTGCCACTCCACCCAATGCTGTGGTTTTTGGTTCTGGATTATTGAAGATTAAAGACATGACCAAGGTAGGCTTACGTATGAACATGGTGTCTATTTTGTTGATTTGGGCCTTTGTGTATTTCTTCCTGGGTCTGATCCTCAATATAGACTTGTATTCCTTTCCTTTCTGACTTCGCTTGCGTACAAATCATCCGCCCCTTCCAATGCTGTCAAGGCTTGTGATTGCCAATTTCGTCGCAAAGAAATCCCCTATTCGAAAAATCAAATAGGGGCTCAGAGTTTCTAATTTTTTTGCTCTATACCTTACATGTTGAGATTCCAAGGACGCGATATATGGGGCAGAAATTTACAAAGGTAGTAGCAAGTAACACAGCTGCAACTACTAGTAAGACAATGGCCAGCGTCCCACCTATCATTTTTGTAAAATAAAGTGCAACTACTACAGCGATTAGAAGGAGCCTAATGATCCTATCGATGTTTGACATATTTTTTTTCATATCTATTTTTTTTAAAAATTTTTAAATTCCAAGGTAATCCTTGTTTTATCATGAATGTCTACTTGCTGATTTATCCTCTTTTCCTAGGTATTGATGAATATCAGCAGAAGCAGAATCGTAAATATTCTTCCTGATTTTATTACCCTAACTAGGTTGGTATTGTCTTCGTAAACTTAAGATGGTATGATGAGATGGTTTGTGACTTTGGTCACAGGAGGTAAGCTAATTTTGTAATTTTTGCTCCTCCTTTGAATTTACTATGGTAACAACTTCTTTCCATGAGCCGCCATTTACCACATTTAAAAAGCCCCTGCTCTCTAGTATACTCTTAGCTCTTTTACTCCTGTTGCCACTTCTACAAAAGACTACAATGTGGTCTGCTTTGTCAAAATCGCCAATTCGACTTTCTATTAGATCAAGTGGGACATTTATAGCATTTGGAACACTACCAGAAGCATATTCTTCAGAGGAACGGACATCTACTAACTTGGCATTGCTCGGAATTTCAATTGTTTGCGGTTTTTTTCTGGACATCAAAAGAATTGTAAAGATGCCAACGGCTACTAACAAGAAAAAGAGTGTATTCATCATATTACAAATCTCGAAAAAGAAATTATACTAGAATGTGACTTATGTCACAAAGGATTCAAGAGGATGATTTTTTTGTTCTCTAGCCTTACTCTACCTTCTTTTTGCAAGGCTGAAAGGAGTCGTGAAATCACTTCGCGTGAAGTCGATAGATCTGTCGCTATACTTTTGTGGGTCAAGCCTTGAATTTCATGTCTACCGCTATTTTGGGCCTCTTTTTGTAAGTAATTGAATAGTCGAGATTGCATATTCATGAATGCCAAGCTATCTATCGAGTCTATAAGTTGGTTGTACTTATTGCTAAATAAATCATAAGTGAAAGCGTGCAGTAGATTGTATCTGCCAAGCAAGTATTCAAATTTGTCATTTGGCACAGCAAATACTCTGGCTTGCTCTACTACCAGTGCCTTTATTGTGCTTTTTTCATTGCGCAATGACGAGGTTATGGATATGACGCAACTTTCACCACTATTAATATAGTAGAGCAGTATTTCGTTTCCATCCGGATCTTCCCTATAGATCTTGATGAGACCATCAATCAAGAAGGTAATCACCTTAATGTATTCTCCAGAATTGATGATTGTAGTGCCAGATTTGAACTCCACTACTCTTCCCAAGTTGACAAGCTCCTCAATGAAGGCTTGAGACTTTTTAAAATCTGGAAAAATCTGTTGGAGCTTATGTTGTAACTCGATCGTATTCAAAATATATTTTATTGTCAATTGATTAAGTGAGCATAGTAAGATTCATTCGGCATTATCCTTGATCTCACATATCTACCTTTGTACCTGAGAATATCAAACAGGTTTCTAAGCATCTGGGTCACAAAAAACTTCTTAATGAAGCAAGAAAAATTCGAAGTCAATCCACCTACCGTGTGAATCTTCTTAAGATAGGAATATAAGCCAAATTCCTATGTTTATTGAGAACTTAAGGATTCAACGATTATTTGAAAGATGCTACCTTCACTGCAGACTTGCTAGCTCCCTTAGAAAAAATGATCGCTTCTTTATGTCTTAAGACAGAAGGGTCAGACTCAAGGATTCTAATATTCTCAGAGGCAGGGCCACTGACTTCAATTAGACCTGATGAATTCCCAGAGAGTTTCACATTTTTGAACTGGCTGTCTTTTACATTGGCTGCTATAATGGCCACCTTGCTATCTTCTTGACTATGCAGGTTCAAGTTTTCGAAATTGCTAGCCATGACATCATCTAAGATAAGGGCTTGACGATCGTCCACATTACGAAGTTCGAAGGTGATATTCTTGAGGCGCAGTCCTTTCACATGCCTCGCATAGAGACCGTAGGACGGAAGCTCTCCAAAGAATAGTTGTTCTGGATATCTTGCTTCGTCTTCAGGTACTACTCGGTCCTTGACATTGCGTCGGCCGAAGCCTTCGAAAGAGAGGTGAATATTTTCCATAGTAATATTCTCGATGTATTGATCAGGAAGGCCAGTCAGCATGATGCCAGAAGTAGGTGGGTCAATACTTCCTGTAATTCGTCCTTCGATATTTCGGAACGTAATATTGCGCAATTTGCCCACAGGTCTTCCTTCTGGTTGGACGTCTTCCTCATAGACCTGCTTGATGGATTTAGAATAGTCTCTTCCTCGGTTTCCTAAGCGCAGAAAGATTGGACCTGCACAATTAAACATCTTAATGTCTGAAAATTCAACATCTTCTATTATGGCTCCATCCACAGCTAACAATTTGATGGTGCCGTGTCGACTATCAAAAAATTGACAA
>CAZMYK010000150.1:0-7990 GCA_964570435.1 uncultured Saprospiraceae bacterium
TCTTTTGGGCATTAAGAGAGAATGCAAGTAGACCTATCATGCAAGATAGTAGAAGTTGTTTCATTTTATTTGGGTTTAGTGCAGGCTTCGAGTTCTTGATTATAACGTAAAATTACGTTGTTAATTACAGTTATGATGATAATAAGATGTTAACGGTTGAAAATTATAGACCAAGAGCTATAAATGATCTGCTAATCTCATCTGACCTAAAGACTCGCCAATCTAAGAAATGTCACAAAAATTCTTAATAATTCTCTATTTTGACTGGCAAATAGCTCAACATGAAGACTTGTACTACTCTTATCCTATTAATTTTTATTTCAGGTCTTGCCATTGGCCAATTAGATGACCGACCTTATTCCTTCAAAAGAAACTTAATATCTATAGGAGTGGGCAATCACTATGCTGGTGATATCAAGATTTTCTGGACCAATGAGCTAAAGGCAGAGACACCCCTTCGAATTGACCTCGGCGTAGAAAGAAATATCAACAACTTGCTGTCAATAGGATTGGTCTACAGCAAGGCCACGATGTCCAGAAGTAGGTATATCTATAACTATGATGGCTACAGAATGATGCTGAACTACCATCCCCTAGGCTTTCACAACAAGCATCAAGTAAAGATTTCATCTGGTCCCATGTTCAGCAATCAGACTGAATACCTAGCAGGTTTAGAAAACATGACCTTAAATAGAACATCAAGTGGAGCAGCCGGCTCGATTGAATATCATAGAACCTTCTTTCAAGCCATCAGTATAGGTGGAGGAATCTACACTCAAATTCAAACCAATGCACCCTCTATTATAGGATGGAGGGTTCAGACTGGGATCTTGTTTTAAGGAGAATTTCGAAGGACCATCTAAGATCCATGCTCTTATAGTCACATGGTTAGGAGACCTATTGTCCAAAGTAAGATTATGGTCCAAGTCAAGGCCCTTAGACGATTAATCTTTATCAAACTTTCTACTTCGACAGAGAACTCTGCTTTCTGATCAATGGCCTTATGAAGAGGTATAGCCCAGCCAAAGGTGATTACCCAGGTGACCAGGACAAGCACAAGATTTCCAATTGTGTAGGAAGTCACATTAAGGCCAAGAAAGTAAATGGACATTCCTAATTGGCCTAGCATCAAGGGAGCCACAATGAATGAAATGCCTCGACTGTACTTGGGGTGCCAGATCTTCAGATCTGAAGTTTGAAAGTAACGAAAGCCTGGGTAGATGGCTAGTTGTACAGTCCAAACTAGGACCACTAGCCCGAAATCAAGTAAAAGTTTCAAGTATTCAATCATTGAGCTTCCATTTATACTTCGTATGGACTTGGTACATTATGATACCAAAGGGGATCCACCAAATGAAGTCGTTTGTAAGTAATGTATAGATGAACGAAAAAGGAACGCGATCTAATGCGTAGTTCATCACAAATCCCAAAGGACCGAAGATCTTACCTAGGAATCCGACGGCAATAATAGGCCAATGTCGAAAAACATTCTGCGCCGCCCACCAGTAGCCTAGACCATATACTCCGATCACCATGCCCATACCCTGCCATACCATCGGGTGATTAAGAGGCTCCATCCCTACAAGTTGAAAGAAATGATTTGGAAATAGCACTACCCATGCTCCCCAGATTACATTGTAAATTGCTGCTGCACGAAGACAAGTCTTCATCCACGGTTTCGGTTCATCACTCATACTTGTCGAAACAGTCATAGGGAAAAAGAGTTTAGCACAGATCCCAATTGGTTTTATTCCAGTCCCTCGATCACCACCCACTCCCTGTGTAGGTCTTCATAGCGCTGCATCATATCTTCATTAATGTGTTGGTAAGATCTGATACACATACCGAATAGGTACTTTAATTGGGCCAAGTACATCTGTCTTGGATAAGCAATTCCTTCTTGGTTCTTCAATTTCTTGAGCTTTCCTTTTAAAATTCGCAATTGCGCTTCTTGCTTCTTAGACCTAGTTTTCATTTTTTCAAGATCCTTCACCTGTGAATCCGTCTTCTTAATAAAGTCCTCCACCTTCTCAAGTAGGTCTGCGGTCTTGACAGCAAATTCTTCTTGCTTGCGAAAATCTTCTAGCGAAAAACCATCCTTGGTGATTCTAGGATCTGCCATTAATTGAAAACTAACTTCCTCTGCCCAAGCACCACTGGTCAAGCTAATTTTATACCTACCTGGGGACGCTAGGACCTTACTCGCATGCCGCATATTCCATCGAATTACATGGCTTCCTGCATCCTTCTTCAGCGACTTACTTTCCTTGTATTCAAGCTGGCTGGTATTCATGTCTTCCTCAACAAGGACGGTATCTTTCGATCCCTTGATAGACCGCAGCCGATAGACGACCTGATCCGCTTCATTACGAATCTGGAGGAAGAGTGCATCTGAAAGTGAGTCCTCTAGGTAGTAAGGTATATTCACTCCAGGGCTAGGGTAGTCGACATTAGTTGAGATACGATCTGAATTGCGTCCAGTAGAATAGAGGTAGGTATAGCGATCTGAAGGGCTATAAAGTTTATTCTTTGAGCTAGGTCTCTTCTTCGAGGACTCTCTCAGAGCTCCTAGGTCTTCCAAGACCCAAAAACCCCTGCCCATGGTACTCATCGCTAGGTCCTCACGTTGAACCTTCATGTCAGTGATCGGTACAATTGGAAGACCCTTTTGAAATTTCTCCCAAGAATCACCACCGTTTGTGCTCACGTATAGGCCTCCTTCAGTCCCTGCGTAGAGTAGATCTTGCACGACAGGGTCTTCTCTTACGACCCGAACTGGGACGTCATTTGGGATGCCACTTGTAATCAGTTTCCATGTATTCCCGTAGTCCTCAGTTCTAAAAATATAAGGCTTGGAATCACCCAAGAGGTAGCGAAGAACTGCTATGTAAGCTCTACCCTTTTTATGTACAGAAGCTTCAACTGCATCTACCCTTCCCCCTGGGGGCAGGTCCTTAGGACTTACTTGCTGCCAATTGCCTCCACCATCTTTAGAGACATGGACTGGTCCATCATTTGCACCTACCCACAAAACACCTTCTTCGATCTTGGATTCTTGTATTGAATATATGGTGCTGTAGAATTCTTCACCAGTTATATCTCTTGTAAATGGGGCACCGGAAATTCCTTGAGTTTCTGGCGTAAATGCCGTCAAATCTGGAGAAATCTTCGTCCACGTTTTGCCCTCGTCCATTGTCATGTGAACAAACTGAGAGCAGTGGTAGATTCGATCTGAATTATGTGGGGAAATATGAATTGGGGCCACCCTCTGAAACCTGTAAGGAAGGTCCTTAGGATCATGGCCATACATATAGTAGGCACCGACATTGTAGGATTGTTCTCCTCCTGTTGCTTTATTGTATCTACTAAACTTGCCCTTGCAATTCGAGTAGACAATGTTAGGATTAGTGGGATGTGGAACTGCTGGCCCAGTCTCGCAACCACCTGTATTCATAATATAGGCAGTGTGGCCAGCTTGCATTCCATACGGCGGGAGGGAGGGAACAGATACTGTTGTATAATTGTCTTGTTGTCCTCCATAGACCCAATATGGATATTGATTATCAACCTCTACTTGATAGATTTCGGAGGTTGCCTGGTTAAACTGCGTGGACCATGATGTCCCTCCATTCATAGAAACATTAGCTCCGCCGTCATTAGATTCGATGACCAGATTTGGATTCTTAGGGTTAATCCATATATCATGGTGGTCCCCATGTCTTGCATTAAATCTTTTCCATGTTTTTCCCCCATCGTGACTTTCGAAACCTCGAGTGGCTAATGAGTAAAGATGGGCAGCATTGGTGGGGTCAGCGTAGAGGTTGCAATAGTAAAACGGTCTATTCAATAGGCCCTTTTGAGAAGATACCTGGGTAAAAGTAGCGGCACCATCGTCTGTCCTATAAAGACCACTTTGCTTGCCTTCTGCCTCTACCAAGGCATAAAGGCGCTCTGGATCTGCCCTAGAAACTGCTAGGTCAATCTTACCCTTGGATTGCGGAAGTCCCTTGTCCATCTTCTTCCAGGTCTTGCCAGCATCTGCAGACTTGTAGATGCCATTCTCACTGCCTCCACTAATTATGGTCCAAGGTGTTCTTCGTGCCTTCCATGCGGTAGCATAGATGATCTCAGGGTTAGAAGGATGAAATTCAATGTCTGAAAATCCCGTCTCTTCCGAAATAAATAGGACTTTCTCCCAGCTCTCGCCTCCATCAGTGGTCTTGAAAACACCTCGCTCCTCGTTGGCCGCAAAGGCACGTCCGATAGCTGCTACATAGACGACGTCGGGATCTGAAGGGTGGACATTAACGCTCCCAATCTGGCCGCAGTCCTGTAGACCTATGTGAGACCACTTCTTTCCACCGTCTATCGACTTATACATTCCCTTGCCCTCTATCAGGTTACTCCTCAATCCATCTGTGCCCGTTCCCACATAGATAATCTGAGGTTTTTCTTGGTAGACTTCTATGGCTCCGATCGAAGGAGATTCGAAGAAGCCATCCGAAATATTCTTCCAAGTCTCTCCATAGTCCTCTGTTTTCCATAAGCCACTTCCTGTGTAACCTGCGTAGTAAACATTCTCTTGATCTTCCACACCCTCTATGCTAGTGCATCGCCCGCCGCGGTCGGGACCAAGTGATCTAAAGGAAGCTGGAACCGTCGTTTCTAAAGATTGACAAAGCAGACCTAGTGGTAGAACTAGGAATATAAATAGGAAGGCCTTCATAAGATTGATGTTTTGATCTCTCGAAGATAATCAAGCAAATGGAAAGATTACATTCTTATGAAAAAGCTGGTGCTGCTCGCTTAGGCAACATTTACCTAGAAAAACCCCTTAGAAGGGATAACCAATCCCTAGGCTTAGCACTACATTCTGACCCAACCAAGGAAAGACACCTTGTTCAGGCGACTGATGGATCCAACGTTCACCTTCCACTTCGTAAGGTGAATAGAGGGGAATCCCAAGGTCAAGTCTGGCAGCAATATACTCGACATCTAACCTCAAACCAAGGCCTGTATTCCAAGCTACTTCCTTATAGAACTCGTTCCATTTGAATTGGCCATCATCCCGTCCTTCCACCTTGTCTAGCAGCCAGACGTTGCCTGCATCAAAGAAAGTTGCTCCTCGAAAAACCGAATAGATAGGGAAGCGATACTCCACATTCATGAGTAGTCTAATATCTCCGAATTGGTCAATATTATTAACTGTCTGATCAGCATTTTCCGAGCGAAAGCGTCCGGGACCTACGGATCTAAAGGAAAAGCCTCTTAGTGTGGTAGGACCTCCCATATAAAATTGCTTCGTAAAAGGGGTATTCGCAGAATTCCCATAGGCATGGACGACTCCGATATTAATCCTAGCAATTAGGTTTTCAATGTAGGTAAACTTCCTTGTGAAACGATACTCTAATTCAGTTCTGAAGTACTGAGAAATAGGAACCTCGGAAATCTCTTTTGTGAACAAGGTCGAAGTATTACCAGCCGTTTCTAGGTTCCATCTTAGAAAATAGGAATTCCGCTGCCCTTTGGTCACCCGGTTCGTATGCCCTATCGAAAACAAAGAGCCGATGATCAACTGATCTTGGTAGGTCGATAGTAACAAGGGGCGATCTTGGGCATATTCTGCAAATAAATCCGTCGTCCGAAAAACATTAAGAAAGTCAACGAAGAAGGGCTCGGCTGTAAAGGTGAATCGATTCTCAGTCTTCCACTTATATCCAAAAGTAGCCTTCGTCGAATTGTAGTTAAAGTACTGTAACCAAAGCTGGTAGTCGTTTTCAAGGCTGGCGAAGCTTAGGGGCGCTACGGACGATCGAAATTTACGGGTCTTAAAGGGTACTATAAGACGAGGAACTTCATAGCGGGCAGAAGCCTTCAGAGTCAAAATCGAAAATCCAAGTTTGCTATCATTGTACTGCAATTCGGCTCCAGCGGCAAGCGAAAAACTTAACTTTTCTGCCCTTCGCAGGGCATTTGCATTGCTGAAACCTGCACTTATAGTGGAGCCTAAGAAGCTTCGGTCTGAGGTATTGAGTTCAGTATCGAAGTTTAAGTTTTTATATTGAGTAGGTGTCAATAATATATTGACGCTTAGGCTATCTGGTGCGGATTTGATGTACTGAATATTGACGTATTTGAAAATATTGAGGTTCACAAGTCTAGAAAGGGTCAGATTGTAATTCTCAATGGAAAAGACCTGCCCTCTTTCTATAAGGATGTTACTGGCTAGCGTCTTCTTATCAATAAAACGGAAGTCCTCATAAACATCTAGCCCCTTCCATGAATAGGCAAAATTCTCATCACTGAATCCTCCACTCCCTTCCGCACCATTAGTGGTGTATACATTAATATCGCTCATGTAGTACTTTCTATGAAGACTATCACCCTTAGGAGGTTTAATTCGCATCGTTATGTCGACGGAATCGATGGAGGTAGTGTCTACGAGGTAGTAGATCTCATCTACATTAAAATCATAAAACCCCTGCGATCTAACATACTTGGCCAGTGCTAATCTCTCTATTTCAAAGGCTTCTAAGCGGTAGCGCTCGCCCACCTTTGCACTGTACTTGCGAAACCTTCCAACAACTTGGTCTAGTTCTGTGGTGCCCCCCTTTCTATCTATTCTGCGCATGTAGGTGGGTCTTGCTGGGGTAATCACGTACTTAATAAAGCCAGCCTGCTCTCCATCAAGATGCAGCGTAGTAATTTGACTTCCAAAGTAGCCCTCATCTTGCATGATCTTGAGAATCACTTGTTCCATTATGGGCCCATTGACATCGGTCACATAGGTTGGTTCTTTGGCAAATCTATCGTACAAGAGACGAGAATACCATTCTGCCTTTGCCTCGTCAAAAGAAAAGTAAACCCACAGATTAAAGTAGACAAGCCCTAAGAATTTCTGATTGGGTTTCGGGAAGATCTGTTCCTCAATTAAGCCCCTGACCTTTTCCTCTTCTGCTAGCTCCACATCTCCATCAAATTCAATCAAACTACCCTTGTATAATTGCCTACCCTCAGGAACATACTTACTTATGCTGCAAGAAGAAAGAAGCCATAAAACCAAGAACGATAGACTCACTATTCTCATTCCTTGGGTTTTATTTGTCCAAATTTGGTCTTATAGGAGAGACCAAAACCAGTCTTCCAATAGTTGTCATTGTCAATTGCATCGTAGTCTGATTTCTGAAACACTTTCACTCTGAAACGACCGGATTCTGTCAGTAGGTATTGAATCACAAAGTCACCAGTAAAGCTGGAAAAGTTATTGGCACTGTATTGGCCAGTTTCAAGATTCGTCTTTCCCCCAGCAGAAATGATCAGTCGGTCGTCGAGCAAGCGCTGCTGTAGACCAAGACCAAATTCTGTAATATTAGCATCTCCATTTTCTCTCGCATCTCGATATTGGTCAATATTGAAGTCTATTTCAAAGCCATCAGCCCGTGAAGCCAATTTGTTTAATTGATTGTTAATCAAATTTCCTACGCTACTTACAGCCGTAGATGTGCCTAGACTACTGATGTTGCCGCCGCTACTGCTTCCTATGAAACTACCAAATAAAATTAGGCTACCTACTTGCTCCAGCAGGATGGTCTCATTTTGCCTCAATTGTGCTAAAGCACTTGTCACCGAATTACCAACTGGGGTCGAATTATTGTCTGGAACTTCTATGTCGAAAGAGAGATCAGGGCTGGTCAGTGATCCATCAACGTCAAGGACTACGTTGACGCTTGCCTTTGATGATCCACCCTCAGCATCAATGGCATTCCCATAATTCTGGACCAGGTCATAGGTGTTGGCAGAAGTCGTGTACAAGGCACGCATATCAAGTCGCGCATCATAGGGGTCCCCTTGAAAAACAATCTTACTTCCTTCTTCTAATTGGAAGGTCTTGGTCAACGTATTTTCATAGGAAACCCGATACTTCCCCTCACTGACTACATAGTCACCTATGATACTAATGTCACCTCTAGGTGGAATGGTATCAATTAGG
>CAZMYK010000151.1:0-7969 GCA_964570435.1 uncultured Saprospiraceae bacterium
GTGTTTCGACCTCCCTCATTTCTCCTGTCCCGTATTGCTTACTGTAGAATGCTTGCAAGTCGTGCAGGGCAAAATTCAGCGCATAAGTTTTTGCAATTCGAGGAATTAGACGCTTCTGATGTGACGGATAATCCATGATCAGAGTCTCTGGTTCATTGTCCTTCGGAGCAAACTGCCTTCTACGCAAGGCGTATTTAACAGCTATCGAGAGTGCTGATTTGGCACCCGTATTTCCAGCAATTCCCACACTGACTCTACCCGCAACCAAGGCACCTAGCATCGTAAAAAATCGCTTTGATGGGTTTTCAATGGGACTGGTGTACTTCCCATTTTCATCAATATCTCCAAACCTATTGAGCAAATTTTCCTTTGGAATTTCCACCTTGTCGAACCAAATTCTTCCGTTGTCGACCCCATTTAGCCCCATCTTATAGCCGCAGTCTTCTATTCGAACTCCCTCAAGTAAGTTGTGTTGCTTATCTCTGATTGGGACTAGTAGGGCGTGCACTCCTTCATTCTTTCCATCTACAATCAACTGAGCAAAAACAGCTGCCATTCTAGAGTGCATTGCATTTCCGATGTACTCTTTGCCAGACTCATAGTCGGGCGAATGAACAACTATACTCTGCTTTTCTGCATTGTAGGTGGCAGTAACTTTGAGGCCTCGAACATTCGAACCATGACCAGTCTCCGTCATTGCAAAACATCCGGGCAGTCGAAGTGTCATCATATCCTTGAGATGCTTCTCGTGGTGCCTTTCTGTTCCCAAGCCAAATAATGCCCCTCCAAAGAGGCCAAACTGAACTCCAAACTTGATCAACATCGAGTGATCATGGAAGGCCAAGCCCTCAAAGGCTGCAATACTTTTCGCGACATCATCCTTGCCCCCATACTTTTCTGGAAAAGCAAACTTGCTAATTCCCTGGTCGGCAAGCAACTTAATCTGCTCAAGTGTTCGCTCCCTTTGCTCCTCCTTATCTCTAATTGTCTTGTATTCAAAGGCTGGATCTCGCAGTAATTTCTTGATCCTATTGATCAACTTTCCATGTTCTCCATCCAAGATGGCTTGCATTTTCTTATGATCGAAACTTCCCTTGTTCGAAATTTCAATGGTGGAATTCTCTGGTTGCAGTTTGGTCTGAATCAAGACCTTACTGATTTCACTTTCGATCCCTAGAGCCTGCTCGATTTCTTTAAGTGCCTTTTTGGTTTTGGGCGCATTCCACACCTCATCTTGCTTGCCTGAGGTACTACTTTGAGCGATCTTGAGCCCGAGATTGCTGAGGTCCATCTTTTCCCCATCAGCCATTTCAGGTGCGTGTTTCCGAATCGCAGTAATCCATTGCTTGAATTCCTCAGCCGAAGGTGGCTTGGAAGGATTCAACCACTTCACTAGTTGTCGCTTATCGCTAAAGGTTAAAAAGGGAAGGTCTTGAATTCTCTTTCTAATCATCTTAATTTCTGTCGGGCTAAGCACCGTGTCAGACCAAGTGACGTAGAATATCGGCAGTAATGACAATATTCCAGGAGAATATTTCGACTTAGTAGTTGAGCTCATATATCCAAATTATATTGGTAATATAACAAGTAAAGTCGTAATAAGATTTCCAGTTTTCGTTAAAAGAACTATAATATTTTAAAGACTGTGGTACAATTGCCAAAGATTAGCACTTTACTTCAGCAGTAAGCTACTCGTTTTGTTTGACTGCGTATGCGATAAGTTGGTGGCCCACCTTTGTATTTAATTTTTCTCCCCCACAGGCGAAGACTATATATTGACGACCATTTGACATGTAAGTGGCAGGTGTTGCAAATGAAGCCGCAGGGAGCCTCTCGGACCATAGTAAGTCACCGGTAAGTCGGTCATAAATCCTTGCCTTGCCATCCTTTGTTGCAGCAATGATCAAGAGTCCATTTTCTGTGATGATTGGCCCACCATAGTTTTCTGTACCGGTAGCGGGATGTCCCAGATTCACTAAGCTATCTACCTCGCCAAATGCCTGCTTCCAAATAATCCTTCCGGTATTAAGATCAATTGCATTAAGTGTGCCCCAAGGGGGACTGATAGCAGGCAGTCCATTGGCATCTAGAAACTTGTGATAGCCGGTGTGTTTGTAGGGAATGTCATACCGATCATTCACCCCTTTTTTCACTTCTACCATTTGATCTTCCAGCCCTAGAATATAATCGGTAACAGCCTCCTTGTCTTCAGAAGGCCATCCTGTAAAACCAGGCATCATACCCCTGCCTTGTGAAATCACACTTAGGATTTCACTACGATCCAAATTACCCTCCACATCTTTGAGAGACGGATAGCCGCTTTGAGCATTTCCTTCCATTTCCTTTCCATGGCAACTTGCGCATGCGCTTTCATACAAGAAGGCACCCTTAGCCACTGGAGAAGTTGGTGCCCTTTTGGTCTTTTCTAGCTGGAGCATCCACGGCATTTCATTCGAGTTAATGTACATAATGCCATTGTGTGGGTCTATCCCTGCCCCACCCCATTCAGCTCCTCCGTCATATCCCGGAAGCAAGAGTGTAGGTGTCGTATCTGGAGGACTATAGAAACTCCGCTTTGCTGTTGATAATTGCTTGGAAAGTTCTTCACGATTAGGAGCAAAGGGGCTTACATCATCTTCTGTAATCTCTGAAGACAGGCGAGCAAAGGGAGGTGGAAGGCTGGGAATAGGCTGTGTCGGCCAAGCTGATTCCAAGTTCGACTCCGGTACCTCTACTTCTAAAATTTCGAAAACAGGTTCGCCAGTCAATCTATCAAACACATAGACATAGCCCTGCTTACTTATCTGTGCAACAACGTCAATGTGCCTTCCATCCTTTTCTATGCTTAGTAGATTGGGAGGAGCCGGAAGATCTCTATCCCAAATATCGTGGTGGGTAAGTTGCTGATGCCATAATAATTCTCCACTCCTTCCATCTAGAGCTAGCAGGCAGTTCGAGTACAAGTTTGTTCCCTTCCTGTGACCTCCATAGAAGTCAGGAGCAAAAGAGCCGGTAGGAATGTATAAGATCCCAGTTTCTTCATCTACAGTAATGCCTGACCAATTATTTCCAGCACCGATTCCTTCTGTATTCTTATAGGCATCTTTTTTCTCCCAAGTGTCGTATCCCTCTTCGCCAGGGTAAGGAATAACGTGAAAAGTCCAAGCAAGGCTACCGTCTCTAACATTGAAAGCTCTGATGTCACCAGGTGCAGCGTCTGCACCCTCCGATAATCGAACAGGCATGATAATCAAGTCTCCAAAGATAGCACCAGGTGTATTTGAAATGATGAATTTGTCTTGTGCAATTTCCGGAAGCCCTAGGTGGAGGTCCAGACTACCATCGACACCAAATGTTGATATTGGCTTCCCACTTGATGCATCTAGCGCAATTAATTGATCACCTCTAGTGAACAAGATCCTCTGATCACTTCCGTCTGCCCAATACGACACACCCCTACTTGTGCTATGCCAGGCCTTTTCTTTGTCTCCGTAGACCCAAATTTCCTCACCCGATTCAGCATCTAGTGCAAAGGCCCTAAGTCCTGCAGTGACGCCATATAACACATCATTCACGATAATAGGGTTCATCTGCATCTGTCCGGTATCGGGTGACTCGTAGGTCCAAGCAATATCTAGTTGGTCTAGATTTTCTGCCTTTATTTGATCAAGACTTGTGAAGTGCGAACGGCTAGGGTCTCCTAGGTAGTCAGACCACTGGTCGTAGCTTGGGGGCTCCTCAGAGCAAGCCATAAAGAATAGCACGATCGTTAATAAGAGTGATCTCAAAGTCATATCTAAAAGTAAAAAAAAAGGACTTGGAAGCAAAGACCTCCAAGTCCTAGATTATTTCATTTCTAAGCGCTTCTTTTGCAAGCAAGCGATTTTTTAATTATGACATGCTATTTCCACAGGCCGATTACGATCGGATAGCGGTTGATAGCCACCCAGATTAGGCCTTTCCGTCCAGAGAATCAAATTTCGACTTCTCTTTCATTTTAGGAAAAACATTATTGTCAGTATTGGTATCTGCAGTTTCCTTGTTAGGATCCAAAACAATCTTTGTCACCTCCTTTTCGAAAGAAAACATCTTCGAAATACTATCTTCATTAAGCCTCCAGACTTCCGCAGGGATTCTTTCTAGCTTGGTACTTCCATCCTTGAAAGTGAATTCTAAGATGATTGGAGTCACTAAGCCACCCTTGTTTGCAAATTTGATTGAATAGTAATTCTTCTTAGCAACCTTGTCCATGATTTTTTGATCATCGACCTTGCTTCGATACTCTCCATACATGCGATCTCCTGTTGGAATCAGTGTAAACGGCTTAGGTCCCTTGGTAAAGTCAGAATCTGGCTTCTTTTCCATTTCTTTAGGAAGTTCAGCGACAGTTTCCTCCACCTTCTTCTTATTCTTCTTCTTTTTCTTCTTCTTCTTTTTAACAGGCACTTCTACTGGAGTTTTTTCTTCCATTGCCATGCTAGGCTCGGCACCTACCTTCATCCAGTTAACTTCTTCGATTTCAATATCCACGTGATCTACAGTGTAGAACCATCCCTTCCAAAACCAATCTAGGTCAACTGCAGAAGCGTCTTCGAGAGATCTGAAAAGGTCTGCCGGCTCAGGTCTCTTGAAAGCCCATCTCTCGGAATACTCCTTAAATGCAGCGTCGAATAACTCTGGACCCATAATAGTCTCTCTCAAGATATTAAGTGCGGTAGCAGGTTTCGCGTAGGCATTCCAACCAAATTGCTTGATTTGCTCCGAGTTAGTCATTATCGGCCTTATCTGATCCTTTGGCATCTTCATGTAGGGAACGATTTTCGATGCAGGACCACGTCTAGACGGGAAGTCTACATATTCTTCTTGCTCAGTTAGGTATTGGACAAATGTATTCAATCCTTCGTCCATCCAGGTCCACTGTCGCTCATCTGAGTTAATGATCATTGGAAAGAAATTATGCCCAACCTCGTGGATGATCACACCAATCATTCCATACTTTGTTCTATCAGAGAAGGTTCCATCATCGTTCGGTCTCCCAAAGTTGAAGCAGATCATCGGATATTCCATCCCTATAGAAGCGGCGTGCACTGATATCGCCTTAGGGTAAGGATATTCTATTGTGAATTTCGAATAGACTCTGAGAGTCGCTGCCACTGCCTTTGTGGATTCATCTTCCCATAGTGGGTTTCCTTCCTTCGGGTAGTAAGACATCGCCAGAGGTGTGCTGTTTTCTAATTTTACAGCTTGAACATCCCACATAAACTTTCGTGAACTAGCGAAGGCAAAATCTCTTACCATTTCAGCCTCATATACCCAGGTCTTCATTTCCTTAGATCTTGACTTTTCGTTGGCAATGGCCTCCTCTTCCGTTACAATAAGTACAGGTTTGTCGTAGGATTTCTTAGCCATTTCCAATCTTTCAGCTTGCTTAGGAGAAAGAACATCGTCAGGATTCTGGAGTGTTCCTGTAGAAGCAATCATATGATCTGCAGGTGCTGTGATCGCCACCTTGTAGTCACCAAATTCGAGAGCAAACTCCCCTCTACCCAGAAATTGCTTATTCTGCCATCCATTTACATCATCATAAACAGCTAGGCGCGGGAAATACTGAGCGATGGTGTAGAGGTAGTTACCATCTTCTGGAAAGTACTCATATCCACTTCGGCCACCCTCACTCATCCGATCGTTGATGTTGTAATTCCACGAGATTGAAAACTGGTAGTCACCTCCTGGCTCTATTGCTTCAGGAATATCTACCCTCATCATGGTTTGGTTAATCGTGTAGGGCACGTCCTTACCATCAGCACCAGTTACACTTGTGATATTGAATCCACGTTCCTTGTCAAAGGTATCGAAGTATTGATCAAAAACCTTTGCAGGGATGGAGTCTCCACCAGTCATTCCTCCTCCGTAGGCCTGTACCTTGTAAGTGTTAGAATTCTTATTCCTCATATTCTGATCAAGTTGGACCCATAGGTACTTTAACTTGTCAGGAGAATTATTGTGGTAGTGGATCTTTTCACTTCCTGTAATCGACTGGTTCGCATCATTCAATGCAATTTCCATATCGTAGTCTACCTTTTGCTGCCAGTACTTTTCACCTGGTGCACCACTTGCAGTTCTATATTCATTGGGGGTGGGTAGGTTCGAGCCTAATTGTTCAAACTTGCCTTCCCATTCTTGCTGCCCTGTGGCACTAAAGGCAAAAAATGTTAGAGAAATAAAATAAAATAGTTTCTTCATATCAATTTTTATGTTTTTTGTAAATAGGTTTGTGAAAATACAGTGAAACTTTCTTAACGCATAATCCGTTCTAGTAAAATGCAAATAATAGTGATTTTGTTCTTAGTATTTGGTTCTCTTGCTCATGAATTACACCTGAGTATGTGTTCTATAACATATAACGAAGATGCAAGCAGAATTGAACTCGAGCAGCGAATTTTCTACGACGACCTGGAAAAAAGTCTTCAATACCAACTTAATGATGACCGTTTTGATATTCTGAAGCCTCAAGAAAGCGACTTAAATTATGATTCCTTGTTTCAAGACTATATGAATAAGCATATCAAATTCTTTGTGAACGATAGGTCAGTGGAGTTAGAGTTGCTTGAGTATGAGGTAGATAATGAAACTGTTGTCTTGTACATGTACAAGACGAAGATCAAGAAACTTAAGTCGATCAATTTTCTATCCCATATACTATTCGAAATATACCAGGACCAGGATAATATTATTTCTATTCAAGCAAATGGTCAAAAGAAGAGTCAAAAATTTGATGTCAATTCAAAGGCCTTGCAAATAGAATATCAATAATAATCGACTTCCAGCCTTCACACATATGCCTCTAGGTCTAGTTGTTTTCTTCGCAAGACAAGGCGGCCCTTGGATCATCTATGATGGGATCTTTGGAAAAAAAATATTTAAAAATGTGTCTTTTCAAAAAGGCTCCGTCTTATTGGTGTACTTGATAGAAAGAACCAAAATTTTGAGAAGAATGAAAAGACGCGGAACCTGGAAAAAGATGCGTTCAAATTATTTTCGATAACAACTATTTGCCTAAAGATCAAGTCATTTCACACCCAACAACACTTTGCTAGTGTATCCGAGAGGAACAATAGTTTTAGAATGACTAACAGCGCTACTTGAGAACTAGCGCTGTTTTTTTATTCTACGATCTTTTAGAAATTTCCGTAAGTCGAGATTGGTATTAATAAAGTATACTCCTAATAACATGACGGCCATGGCTACCAAGGTCCTGGAGGTGATCACTTCATTTCGAATGAACCAACCCAAAAATACGGCGACGATGGGATGGACGTAGGTCGAAGTAGCCACTTTTTCCGGAGATACATTTTTAAGCAGGTAGTTAAATGCCGAGTAAGCTAGAATGGACCCAAAGACAACCAAGTAGATCCAACTGTAGTAGATCTTAGGTTCCCAGGATCCCACCTCAACACGCTGAAAATCACCATTCAGGTAGCTGACAAAAAATATGACCACTCCAGAGATCAACATCTGCAGTGCGGCAATCGTGAACATTGATTTTGGCAAGTCTGCCTTGCTTATGAAAACGGAACCTAGTCCCCAGCTTACTATCGCAACTAGAATTGCAGCAATTCCCTTCACATCATCTGGACCGCCTACTACTTCTTGCTGACTAACAAGGAGGTACATGCCCAACATCCCTATGAAGCAACCAATAAACTTCGTCCATTTCGGAAGTGAACGATTGAAAACCCACAGCAACAATACGACTACTAAAGGCTCAAGAGAAATCACTAGGGCAGTAATACCAGAATCAATGAACTGCTCTGCCCATACTGCACCAGTTAAGCCGATTCCAAGAAAGAGGATCGAAGAGAGGGCAAGATTCTTCCACTGCTTGCTTGTAGGCATCTGCCATTGACCGAAAAGCATAGTGAGCAAGAGTAGGATTCCCCCAGCTACGGTAATCCTCGTCCACACAAGG
>CAZMYK010000152.1:0-7946 GCA_964570435.1 uncultured Saprospiraceae bacterium
GAGGGACAACAAATAGTTGCCGAAAATGTGTGGAAAATTATCAAAGACTTATTATAAAGGAAACAATTGTATTGATCGGAGCTTTAGGCTTTAAAAATTCCCTTTAGGCCAATTGGCAAAAGCTTCTTTTTTTGATTTGCTAGGAAAAGTCTCTATAAAAACACAGAGATAAATCTTATATTTCTTGCAAAAATTAATTGCTATGAAATTAGGAGCCTTTTCAATTAGTCTAAGTGTAAAAGACATCAACATTTCCAAAACATTTTATGAGTCCTTAGGTTTCTCAGTCTTTGCTGGTTCCTTTGAACAAAATTACTTCATTATGAAGAATGAGGACTCCCTTATAGGTATTTTTCAAGGGATGTTCGAAGGCAACATCCTTACCTTTAACCCGGGTTGGGATCAAGATGCAAAAACCCTTGAAAACTACGACGATGTTAGAAAGATAGAATCCGTCTTAAAGTCAGGCGGTACTGTGCTTGATAAAGAAACTGGAGAAACGGAGGAAGGACCAGCAAGTATTATGTTCAAAGATCCAGATGGCAATGTGATTTTGATCGACCAACATCTATAGCTTGTGGCCTCAGTAGAGTAATAGGAGCGAAAGAGTCAGTTCAGCAACCTTTCTGCAAAGTATTGCAACATATCTATCAATTCATCTTCGCTTACTGGATCACTTTGCAAGCTTGTCAACTTAGGTAGGTGTTCTGCAAAGTATATTTGATTATTAGACATTTCAAACAAATTACTCGCTAGACTCATGGCGTAGGGAAAGTCAGGCTTTATTTCTTGGATAAATCTAGCAAGAGTCTTCGTCAACGACTTGTAAGAATAGAAAAGACCTACGTTGTTCTCACTGTCAACCTGAACTGTGTGATAAGCCTTTGCTCCTTCACTAATTACGACTCTGTGGAGCAAATTTTCATTTATATATTCAGTCCTTGCATTCTCTGAAGTGGCGTGGACAATATTTTCAATAGCAATGCATAACTTTTTGGACGGATCCTCCACATTGCTGGTATTTATCTTGACTAGATAGTGCACCCATTCCCAATACCAGGAAATCAAGAAAAGTAGTAAGAAATGCTTATTCTCAAAATAACGATAGATAGATTTCTCGGCTGAACTGATGCGGATTGCCAATTTTCGAAAGGTGAAGGATTCAAATCCAAGTTCATTAATCAATACTATGCTATTGAAAAGAATTTTTTTTCCTAAATCTGTATCCTGTGGATCCCTTACATATAGGGACTCATTGAGTTCAAATTTGATCCCAGCTATCACTATTACCTATTTTTTTGTCAATGTAGTGAACAATTTTGACAGTAATACTGTCTTTCTTGTTATATTTACTAGCCAAAGAAAGATCTAAGTGAAAAAAATGCGTGTAATCAGCGTCCTCCTATTTCTTATTTCGATCACTTGCAGTGATGCGATCAGGAGCGCACTTTTATATGCAGAACAAGACAGTTCAATCTTCGAGGTGGCAAGCTCGCCTGAATCAGAATCCGAAACTGAGAAGGAAGGTGAGTCAAAAGAAGATACCAAGTTACGTGTTGAAAGTAGCATAACCTCATGGTCAACTTCCGATGATGGGTTGCCGTGTCAGACTGTCAATATGGATCACAAGAAGGTCTCTCCTTATCTAGAAATACATGGTCCTCCGCCGGACCTGATAGCTTGCTAAACTTTTCTTCAATCTGATTTGCATGGACAACTTGCGTCCATTATTTCTAAACTTTTAAATTGAAAATCATGAGTATAAATACACTCAAAAACGATATACCCTCGAGTATAGTGGTATTTTTCGTTGCACTACCCTTATGCCTAGGTATTGCACTTGCTAGTGGTGCACCTCTTTTCTCTGGACTAATTGCTGGAATTATAGGTGGCATTATTGTTGGAGCTTTAAGTGGCTCTCAGATAGGTGTTAGTGGACCTGCTGCAGGACTTGCAGCAATTGTACTTACAGCTATTGGCACCTTAGGTGGTTTCGAGAATTTCCTCCTTGCAGTAGTGCTTGGCGGTGTGATTCAAATCGCTTTCGGAGTATTAAGACTAGGAATCATTGGTTATTACTTTCCATCTTCTGTGATCAAAGGCATGTTGACTGGGATAGGTATCATAATCATCCTAAAGCAGATTCCTCATTTCTTTGGATACGATGCAGACCCTGAAGGAGATTTCGCCTTTGCCCAAGTTGATGGGGCAAATACATTCTCCGAACTTTTAAACATATTTGGCAACGTAAGCATTGGTGCTACGATTGTTGCTTCAGTGGGACTAGCCATCCTGCTTTTCTGGGACAAAATTTTGGCTAAGAAACATAAGTTTTTTAAGATTGTACAAGGACCTCTTGTAGCGGTTGCTATTGGAATCATTTACTATGTATCCACGAAGGGAAACGCTCAATTCGGTATCAGCAATGAGCACCTCGTTAGCGTTCCGGTGCCATCTGATTTTGATTCTTTTGTAGGACAATTCAGTTTTCCCAACTTCGGTGCGATTACGAATCCTGCAATATGGGTTACAGCTTTCACCATAGCCTTGGTTGCAAGTCTCGAAACACTACTGTGTGTTGAGGCAACAGACAAACTAGATCCTGCTAAGAGAGTAACACCAACCAACAGAGAGTTGCTTGCTCAAGGAACAGGAAATATCCTTTCTGGAATGATTGGTGGACTACCTATTACGCAAGTAATAGTAAGGAGCTCGGCCAACATCCAATCTGGAGGTAAATCTAAGAAGTCAGCCATCATTCATGGTTTCCTTCTTCTGATTTCAGTAGTCCTCATTCCAGGACTTCTGAATATGATACCTCTTTCTGTTCTTGCAGCAATACTTCTGATTGTAGGATTTAAATTGGCTAAGCCGACATTATTCAAAACGATATACAATCAAGGATGGAAGCAATTCTTACCGTTTATTGTTACGGTTTTAGGAATCGTTTTCACGGACCTTCTGATAGGTATCGCCCTAGGTCTGATGGTCGGAATAGTTGTTATTATGGTTAAGAGCTATCAAAACTCTCACTTCCTAAACATAGAAGACAAGAGCAACGGAGTAACTAAATTTAAGATGACACTTGCAGAAGAAGTCACATTTATTAATAAAGGAGCCATTTTGAAAGAGTTAGAAGCGCTTCCAGAAAATTCATATCTAGAACTAGATGTGCGAAAAACCAGGTACCTGGATCACGATATTATAGAAATTCTAGAAAATTTTGCTTCCAAAGCCAGGAGCAGAAACATCACAATTCTATTAATTTCTGAGAGGGGAAATGCAGAGAATCCACCGAGTTACATTGAGTTTTTCAAATTACGTAAGGCAAGTTAGAAGTTTAGATACGAAGCATTCGGTCATTCCTGACCGAGTGCTTCTTTTTTTATTTCCCTCTTCCAATCACATCCGTATCCCTACCTAGACCTAAGCTTGACAAGCATCTCCTTTCCATACTTATTATCTGGATTTAATTCGATAGATTTCTCGTAGTGTTTAATGGCCTCTTCAGTAAATCCAGCCATCATATTACCCTCTCCGAGACTATCCCACACGTTCCAAGAATTAGGATGCCATTTCGTGTTTAATACAAAGCACCGGATAGCTTCATCATACTTTTTTTGACCAAGCAAGCCATAGCCAGCTGTATTCAATAAATCTTCCTTGAGGCGGAGTGTCTCCAAATCGAAGGACTCGTCTACCAGGTGGAAAACAGCTTCTGACTCGGAAACCAGTCCTGAACCTAGCAAGTCAAGTGCCACCTTCTTCATTTCACCATCATGGAGTTCATAGTTTTCATCTTCCTTCCGTTGCTCATAGAATGTCAATCCAGCCTCCAGACTTTCAAATGTGATTGCATCAAGCATTTCGTAGGCCAGTGAACGCTTCACAGCTGCGGGTACACCATCCTTAATAACTAACTTTTCACCATCAAAGTGCCTTGCATCCTCAAGCGGATTCTTGTCAAAAAGTATCAGGTCAGCCTTCATACCTTCTACAATTTTACCGTAATCCTTGGTGAGTCCCATTGCCTCATATCCATTGACCGTTGCTATTTCCAAAATGTCTTCAGAAGAAAAGCCTGCCTCAGAAAGTAACTTCAACTCTGATTGCATGGACCGCCCTCCATAGCGACAGTCCGTACCGATCCTGATCTTAACTCCCCTATCATAAGCTTCTTTCAAGTAGGCCATCATGATTTTATGTGCCTTAGAAAGTAGATCTTTGTCCTCACCAGAATAGTTGATAAGGTTCGGCTTTTTACGGATTGGAAAGTGATTGAAGGAGGTGAAATGGTTGGTATTGCCAGCTGCTGCGCCCAAAACGTGAATGGTGGTACTGATCGAAGCTCCCTTGGCTGCCATGAGGTCAAAAAATGCAAACATCTCTTTCTTCTTCTCGGGAATTTCATCGATGTACATGAAGAAAAAAGACATCATCGCAGAGAAACCGTCAATCCCATCAGAGGTGATGCCGTATTTTCGCTTTAGCTGCCCCCAATGTTGGTCATAGTCAATCACGCAAGGTAGTACTGTGAAGAAATGCTCAAAATTCCGTACTCCCATTTCCATTGCTTCTTGGATAGTAACGATAGCATAATCCACATGCGCATTAAGGATGATATCGTGATTTTTTGCCTCCTCAGTAATTGCTGCAAACTCTGGTGCTCGTAGTCGAGAGTAAAGTTTCATGTACTTAATCCCCTGGTCGGCATATCTTTTGACCTTGGATTTTGCATCTTCTGGATTCATTACCTCGTGATGATGTTGAGCAGGCACCCTGTCTTCGTCTGAAATAGTCGAACTTCCATTGATATAGATATTGGGCGAGTGAGCGACTTGATTTTTTTGCCACGCTAGCGTCTGAGGAATCCAAGCCTCAGGGTGCCCCATATCGATGATGGTGGTAGTGCCATATCTGAGATGTTGCTGGGCCAGCATTCTTTGCATTAATTCGATGTCACTTTGATCAATGGTTTCAGGTGAGATTCCGTTACCAATCGCATACATTTGATTGATGTGCACATGAGAATCGATAAACCCTGGCGTAAGCAATTTTCCATTTCCCTGGATCCTCTCTTGCGCCTTAAAGGTTTGCTCGGAGCCAACTATCTTCGCTATTCTGTCCCCGTTGATCAAAACAGTCTTAGTCGTAGAAGAAGTTCTGGAGTATGGATCATAAATCGAAACGTCTTCGATGGCAAGATCATAACTTTGTGGGCTTAAGAAAGAAAGAAACAGGAGGGCGATTAGGCTGGCAAATGTGAGTTTTAACATTTTCAAGGACTTTTTATCTACACTGTATACTCCTAGAACCATTATAAGTTACGTAGCAAAGTCATCAATATGAAAAAAGAAGGACTACACCGTTGCCAATGCAGTCCTCAATATGATATGTGGTAAGGTCTGTTTTCTATTGAAACAAATGATCGATGGTCATCTTCTTGATTAATTCATGGATCATAACTCTCTAAATTAAAGAATCAGATTTTGCCACCCTCACAAGTCTCGATTCCAAATTTGGATCACCACCAGGTAGGTAGAATCGCAAACACGCTAATAGGTATAAATTTTCACTTTTTCTAGCTCAGCATCAATCACTTGTAATTCTTCCTTAGTCATTGCGTTCCTACCGATGTAGATCTTCTTAAGTGAGGGCATCATTTTTAAGACTTCCGGAAAAACTTTCAATTGGTTTCCACTTAGCCACAACTCCTTTAATTCCGTCAATTGCGATATTTCTTCTGGCACCAATTTGATCTCATTGTACGAGAGGTCTAGATCCACTAGGTTTCCCATTTTCCAAAGAAAGTCTGGCAAGTCGCTTATACCCGTCTCTGAAAGGTAAATATTCTTAAGGGATGGACTATTTGCGATCACTTGCGGGAAGGCTCCCAAGGGATTGTCATCCAATGACAATGATTGCAAGTTAAGTAGTCCACTTATTTCTACCCGAAATTCAGATAGCTGGTTCATTTCTAATGATAGCTCTTGGAGGTTCTCAAGCCTTGATAAGGACGCTGGTAGAATTGAAAGTTCATTACTGGCAAGGTTGAGAACATTAAGCTTCTTCATTTCACCCATTGCCTCTGGCAAAACACTAATTTTGTTGTCTTCACAATTGAGATAAAACAAGGTTTTGAGCCCACCTAACTCAGTAGGCAGCGACCCAATTTCATTTTCTTTCAAAATTAGCTGTTGAAGTTTCCCGAGATTTCCGATCCCTGCTGGGATGGAGGTGATTTTGTTTTTACTAAGATCCAGGACTGTAATATTGGTCAGTTTCAATAAACCTAGTGGGAAGTCCACAAGCTTGTTTTTCGCCAACGATAGCATTGAAACTTCTTCAAGTCTGCCAATTTCATCAGGTACTTCTGTCAAGAGATTGTCTGCAAGATTTAGAACTTGTAGCTTGCTTGCCGAACCTATAGTGGATGGTAGCTCAGAAATTCTATTCCCCATTAAGTCTAGAGAACTAAGATGTTCTAAGTCAAAGAAGTTCTGAGGAATACTTGATATGACATTAGAATTTAGACTAACTTCCTTCAAGCTCTTCATTTCAGTAAGTATGGCAGGAATCTCACTAAATAAATTTGAGCCCAGCCACAGATTTTCAAGATTAACGAGGTCCTTAAAACACTCTGGAAGGCTCGATATTGCATTCCTTTCCAGCTTAATGGTCTTTAAGTTAGTGCATTTGCAAAGCTGCTCATCAAACTTGGTAAGCTTCTTTCCATTGACCCTAAGACTGTATACCATTTCTGGATCTTCGAGGGCCTTTTCAATAGATTTGTAGGTCTTACCTGCTTGGGCAAGCGAGTATACTGGTAACAGAAGTACAACGATTAAAAGGGTTGCTAGCGTTCTCATAAATAGTGGATTTCTTGATTAATTGATCCAAACTTACGATTGAGAAGCATGAGCCCATTCACCAGAACAGGTGAATCTGTGTAAATTCAGCATGAAAAATTGGTACTAGTCTTTTCCATACCATCTTGCCAGAGTATTCTCGGCAGATTTAAATCTAGGGGTAAATTCACGCGCATTTTCGGGAAGATCAGGTCTATCTCTTATTTGCCATTGCCAAATGTACATCCCGGCGAACCACTTTTTATCCCACAATTCGCGAAACATTGCCTCGTATGCCAAGTCCTGCGTTTTGTTAGAAGCGAAACTAAGGGAATCGCTTAAGGCGGTTTCCCATACCCAAGGCTCCACTGTTGCGGTATTGTCACTGCGGTAGCCAACTTCGGTGAATAGAATCGGCTTCTTGTATCTCTTTGACATCGACTTCAAAGTTTCTAGATGACTTTGCCATCCATCTTGTATCTGCTCTAGACTAGGACTCGACTGCTGGCTTAATGGAAAATAAGCTTGGAAGCCTATGTAATCCATCCGATCCCAAAAAGAAATCTCAGCATATTCTGCATCCCAATTTGCTGCGTAGGTCAATTTACCAGAATATACTTCCTTAACTTCATCAATCAAAGACTGCCACAGATCTGTTTGTCGCAAGATTGAGCTACGTAGCTCTGTACCGATGCAAAATAATTCCACGCCAGTTTTTTCAGCCATTAATGCAAAATGAATCATGTTCTTGCGGTAGGATTCAAACCAAGCATCCCATTTGTCGTCAGACTCTAGCGTAATATCGGACCTCCAACCCTCACTCATCCACAAATGTGGCTTTAACATGACATGTAAGCCTCTCGCATGAATTTCATCAATAACTTCCATCCTTAGAGAGTCCTCCGGCCTCCAAACTCCTATTTCGTGGGAAACTATCATCTCCTCGGTCTTATTTGTTTCTTGGTAGAGGAAAGGAACAACGGCAATCCACTCGATGTTATTCTTGATCAGTTGGTCTAAGGCTCCGCTAGATCTGTGACGCCAACCGAAAACAGACATGCCTCTATGTTTTCCATCGTCTGCATATCTATTGCTTGG
>CAZMYK010000153.1:0-7943 GCA_964570435.1 uncultured Saprospiraceae bacterium
CGTTTGCGATCCTGCTTATTTAGGGCCTACCACTATGGACTGCTGAAGTAGTATAATTAATCAGTGCTTGGGAGGTAGTTGATTTTCAAAAGCTAGCCATTTTTACAGGTCGAAAAAAAGTTGCACAACTTGTTGCAGAATCTTCGTAAATGAAATGTTAGGACGCTTTTGCCTTACAAAGACGTTCAAGAATAGAGTGAGAAGGTTACGGACTTGGATTACATTATGAAATTAGCATTCTTGTAATGCCTAGATCCGTCGCAAGTACCGGGTGAATTTGTTAACCATTCTAAAAACAAGTATGAAAAAAACACCAACTCTTTTCGAATGGGCAGGAGGACTCCAAGTAATCGAGGAGCTGATAAAGAAGTTTTATGATAAGGTCATGAAAGATGAGGATTTAAAGCCGATTTTCCTGCACATGTCTAAAGCTCACCAAATCAATGTAGCGCATTTTATATCTGAGGTTTTTGGAGGACCCAAATTGTATACAGAGAATGGCGGCAGTCATTTTGGTATGATAAAAAAGCACTTTCAAAAAAATTTGACGGAAGTACATCGCAATAGATGGATGGACCTCTTACTTGAAACTGCAAACGAACAAAAACTACCAGATGATCCGGAATTTCGCTCAGCCTTTGTGGGATACCTAGAGTGGGGGACACGCCTAGCGGTGATCAATTCAAATGCGGACGAGATAGGAATGGATGTAGACGAACCTATGCCAAAATGGGGATGGGGCGAAGTGGGAGGACCTTACTTGGAGGGCTAAGTAGCAAGTAATGCAATTGATCGAATACACAATGCATTCTCTTATCTTTAGTATATCTTTGAGATCTTCTTGATAGTTGAAAATACAGATCCACACAATGTGCTATATTAACACTTCTGATGCTACCTAGATTACAATACAAGAGCTTTGGTTTTCTTCCTTTTGACACCATAAGAATCTCAGTTTTTGGCTTTATTGTCATTTGGGTTGTTCTGCGAATAATGTTCAGTGATAGTATGCTGGCAGCTATCTGGGGAGCTACAGCTACAATTCTAAGCGTTCTTGCCCAGATAGCAATTTCCTACGTAGTGGTAAGCCGCAAGAACTTCTGTGTTGAAGTCCAAACTTTCAGGAAATTTCTTAGTCTTGAGGAAATTCACAGTATCCACACTTGGTGGACTTATGATTTTGGCTTTGCCACAACAGAATTGGGTACTGGCAGTCCTGATAAGGGGAATACACATGCAAATAAGATTATTTGTTTTGTAGAATTTATTTCTGAAAAAGGCTCGCTATTTATTTACGAGCAGATTCATCTTGGTGAAAAGTTTCCAAATAATCATCCCTACCAACCCATGCGGAAAATAGACATTAGCAGGGTTTTCAGGGTTTGGGACATTGACAAGTGCCTAGAAGAACTAAGACTTAATGAACTCGAGGAGGTCGCCAAGGGGGTCAGAAAACTAATTGAACAACACTAATAGTTAAGGTAGGAAGGCCGCAAGCTTTTGATCAACAGTGTTAAAAGAGGAATAGCCATATGTGATAAGATGCTCTTTGCCATCTTTCTGTGCTACAAGAGAGGGCATCCCAGCATACCTGCTTTTCGCGAATGTATGGAAATCTTCTTCTACCAATTTATGATATTTTGGGTCTTCCATTGCCTGGATAAATGAGCGCTTTTCAAGACCCACTTGCTCTGCAAGAATGGCTAGATTGTCAATGCTACTTATATCCACTCCATCGCCATAAATTGCTTGAAGGAGAAGTTGGGCAAATTTCAATTCCGCTGCTCCGGAATGCTCCTTAACAATGCTAAGAGCAATCGTAGGTGGCAGCGAATTAAGTTGTAGAATTCCCGGACCAAAGACATCGTCCAAAAAAACCTTCCCAAACTTTACACCTGTCCTTTGCTCCACGCTCCTATAAGCTCCTGCTTTTATATGAGGGGCTGCTTGATTGACAGACCCGGCGCGTTCGCCAAGAAATAATCCACCACTGATGACCTGTATTTTGACCTTGTCATCATATTTATCCTTAATCTGCGAAATGACAGGGCTAAAACCAAAGCACCACCCGCAAAGTGGGTCGTAGTAATACTTGATATGAAGTACCTCCTGATCTTGATCCTTGCCAAATGCATCTGGATCAGTTGTAATTTCACTAGGTGGTAGGCAGATTCCGGTATCGATATCGCATGAAATTATATCTCTCTTTGACATAGAACAAGTGTTGAAAATTAGTACTGAAAACAAACCCAAGAATCCAGTTTTCACATGCATCCCTCGATTAGTAGAATGATCTTTTGTGAATTTCACCTCGAGTTTTTGTGCAATGTAAATTATTACCTTACATTTGGCAAGTACCTACCTATTTGTTAGGTACTGACTTAAAAGTAAAGATTGTTGATTATCAGTCACTAAGATTATGAAAAATGATGAAAGTATTCCACCATGTCCAGTTGCTGAAGGTTTGAAAGTGATTGGCGGCAAATGGCGGCTTCAAATCATATTTCAGTTAAGTGCGGAAAAAAAGCGCTTTGGAGAATTAAAAAGATTGCTTCCCACTATAAGTGAGAAAATGTTGATTCAAGAATTAAAAAACTTAGCAGCAAGCGGCCTTGTTAAAAGAAAAGCCTATCGAGAAATTCCTCCTCGAGTAGAGTATAGCCTTACTGGACATGGTAAGAAGGTTCTGCCAATCATTGAACACATAAGGAACTTTGGAATCGATCTTATCGAGACCTCAATGCGCAGCCCAACCTAGGACTGCCGGGAAAACATAGCGTCAAAGCCTAGTAGTTTTATTTATAGGCCTTCTTGGTTTTAAGTGCCAGCCATTTGCTAAGGTCCAGAAAACTGAATGACCTTTTATACTGATTAGATTCCTTCAGGACTTTGATTTCTTTCGAGAATTCTTCGAAAACACTAGACCTTTCTAATAGTTGGGTTCTTAGTAACTGACTAAAATAAGCTAGTATTCTTTCCATCAAGACGTTACTTTGCTTAGAATTACTGACCAACCTCTTAGCCCGTTCTAAGGTATAAGTTGCAAGGGTTTCTTCTTGGATCTCCACATAGGTGGTAATCAGAAGAATCTTAGCATAAGCCACTATTTCATCTCGTAGGGGGTTGCTTGTATTTACTATGTAATTTAAGTGATCGATTGCCTTGTCATATGACCTGCTCCCAAGGAATAAGCATGCAATCTTGTAGTGCATAATCATTAATTTGTAGTCATCAATATCTTTTTCGTATTTATCAAGAAAGGCATTCATTTTTGGGATCAGAAGGAGGCCTGCATCATAATTTTCTGTTATAAAAAAGTAGTTACACTGGGCTTGAAAATTAAACAGATTGGCAAGAATGAAGGAATGCATGCTTGGCAAATCTTTTCGCGATAGTTCATCGAAGAAAAGATGCCTGTCTTTTGCCAGGGCCTTATCCTTAGTTAGAAAAATGGCATTCGCCAGATGGTGTTGACTAATAAGATAGAAGTCAAAGTCTTTATCCTTCAGAGAAGGATTATTCTCATATAGCTCTGTCCATAAGAGGGTATACTTGAGACAGGAGGCAAAATCTTGAATGAGATAGGCATTCCAATAGTGCGCTTGAAAGAAGTATACTTTTTCAATCAGGGTTAGCTTCTCAAGATTGTATGTGCTGATTTGCGCACAAAAGGTCGTGGACAGTTGTTGCTTTGTTTTTTCATTTAGTATGGCACCATGGATGATGAATTGCCGCTGGAGGTAAAGTTTTAAGCTAGATAATTTGGAAACTGAGATATTTACAGCTAGGCCCATTTCGGCTTCTTCTCCTAATTCCCTCATCCGTTCATTGGTGCTTCGAGTAATATGGCGAGATTCTATTTTTTGTTCAAGGTTGACGATTTGCAAGAAGAGGCTATGCTCATAATTTTTTGAGGCAATTTTCTTTGCGCGATGAAGAATTTTCAAGGCTTGGAGGTAGAGCCCTCTTACATAAAGTAACTCAGCATAGTTGATAAATGATCTGATCTTTAAGGATGGCTTTTTCTGGTCATACAACAAGGACAGACTTGCTAGAATATGATTATAGAGAGATCTCTTTAGATTAGGGATTTGACTCTTTGTAATGTTGTCGATGTTTGCTAACATTTCATCTGTATCGAAGTAGCTTTGCCTTTCCATGTAGTTGAACATTTTTAAAAATAAGACACCACCGCTTTGATTTATTTTCTTCGCATATATAGAGAAGTGCCGTTTTTCAGACTTACTTAAGGAGGAAATGAGGTCAAATAATATATCTCGTCGATTTTTTGCCATAACAAAAAGGATTTAAAGCGAAGTTGGTTTCGCAGTAGTTAGTATTGTAAAATAGATCATATTCAAAATATTACCCACATGCTATCGGCATGTGTGAAAATATAATTTCTCAAAAAATGCTACAGTTAAAAAGTCAATTAGAAAATGGTGGATACAAAAAACAAAATTTATGGTTTTGTACAAGCCTACTAAGAATCTACATTTGACTGGAACGGGAAGTAATTATGTTTTGACTTAGCACAAATATACTTCTTCGGCCTCTCTTTTTGGGGGACAAAACGGATTTTTTCAAATCTTCACTATAATCGCAGTTACGTGCACTGGCGAACTGGTGAGGTATTGTTCATTGCATAAATCTTTTTTATGAGAATACCACTACTTACACTACTCATTTTTTTAACCCTCTCGTGCCTATCCACTTCTCTAGCTGGGCAAGTCACAGGAAAGTTGACTGGAGATGGAGTTCCATTGATTGGAGCTGCCGTCGAAGTTAAGGGAATGGCCATCGGTACTGTTACTGACATAGATGGCAATTTTGAATTAGATGTACCAGAGGACGCTAGCACCCTAGTGTTTTCATACATTGGTTTTGTAACTCAAGAAATAGAGATTGGTACACAGACCTTTATAGAGATTAATTTGGAAACTAGCGATGTCATGCTTGACGAAGTGGTTGTCACCTCACTGGGAATAAAGAGGGACAAGAAGGCCCTAGGTTATGCGGTACAGGATGTCGAAGCAGATGATCTTAAAGAGTCAAGGTCCTCTAATGTCGTCAATGGATTGTCCGGTAGAATTGCGGGAATCCAGGTATCAAGTGCTGGTACGCCAGGTGGAGGTTCACAAGTAACTATCAGAGGAAACGGATCCATTCTTGGTAATAATCAACCCTTATATGTTATAGATGGAGTTCCTATGGAAGGGGACTTTGCAGCTCCCATAGATGGAGCTCGGGATAATAATGTATATGGAGGTGGTATTTCTGAAATCAGCCCAGATAACATAGAATCAATTACAGTATTGAAGGGTGCTAATGCAGCTGCCCTTTATGGATCACGTGCTGCCAATGGGGTTATTCTAGTGACCACAAAAGATGGGTCCAGCAATGCTGATGGATTCTCAGTTGAGTATAATTTGAACACAACTATGGACAGACCATTTGTGACACCAGAATTTCAAGATATTTATGGTGGAGGAAATGGTTATGTCACGTGGTATGCAGATGGAAGGAACGGCGGAGTTACTGACGACTTGGCCGTATCGCAGTTTAATGCCGCTTATCCTGGCGTGGCGCCAAATGGGACTGCAGGGGGAGATGAGAGTTGGGGAGCACCCATGGATGGACGTTTAATAAGACATTGGTGGTCAGGGGAAGAAGTTGCCCCATTGGTACCTGTTACAGATAGCTGGTCTAACTTTTGGCAAGATGCATCTAGCATGAATAACAATGTTGCGATATCTAGCAAGTATGACAAAGGATTCTTGCGCTTTTCTTTTGGTGATACTCGTCAGCAAGGTTTGATGTATAACAACGACTATTCTAAGAACAACTTTAGACTTAATGTCAACCATGATTTGACGAAGAAACTTAAAGTGAAGGTTTCTTCGGAGTATATCAAGTCTGGCTCAGATAATAGACAACAACCTGTCCTTTGGGAACTTCAGACATGGCATCATAGACATGATGATTGGGGATTGTTGAAGGACTATGAAGAGTTTATGGATGTCCACATTACAAGATCTGATGATCAGTACCCATATGCCAATTGGCAACATTCATTTGCCTCAAATCGATTTTACGAGCAAAGTACATTGACAAGTTCCAATGAAAAGGATCGATTGCTAGGAAACGTTGCGTTGACCTATTCATTGACGGATAATCTAAATATAATGCTACGGACTGGTACCGATTTTTGGTCTGATACCAGAATTGCAGTCACGCGAAACGAAAGAATAAAGAGCGGTAATGAAAGAACTCAAGCCTTCTATGAAGATGTGCATCGGAGACAGGAATCGAATTCCGACTTTCTAATCACTTACAATAAGTACTTTGGTGAGTCCTTTTCTATGAACATTCAAGCTGGTGGATCTAATCGGTACAATTACTTCAAACGCAATTATATTGGAGTTAATGATGTTACGATCAACGGTTTATATAATGTTGCTAACAATGCCACTGTCAATACAAATAGAAGTCGCATCGAAGAAAAGACGGTCAACTCCTTATATGCTGCAGCTAGTTTTGGATACAAGAATTTTCTATACCTAGATGTCACAGGAAGAAACGACTGGTCATCCACCTTGCCAGCTGGGAATAATTCCTACTTCTATCCTTCTGTATCAGGAAGTTTCATTCTGACAGAAGTCCTAAAATTGAATACTTCTATACTCAATTTTGCAAAGCTACGAGCAAGTTGGGCTCAAGTCGGAAATGACACGGACCCATACCGACTGACACAAGTTTTCGTGCCCCAGGATCCTTGGAATTCTTCCACTCCTTCATTTCGTGAAAACGTTCAGATAGCAAACAACGAATTAAGACCAGAGACCACCACAGGTCAAGAGTTGGGTGTTGATCTAAGACTTCTTGATGGAAGGGTAGGACTAGATCTGTCATTATACAATCAAACAACCACGGATCAGATCATCGGTATTTCAGTTTCGAAAGCTACTGGATATGATAGTAAGGTCATTAATGCTGGTAAGATTGTGAATAAGGGATTCGAAGCAATGCTATTTGTAGACATCATGCCAAAGAAAAGTGATTTTCAGTGGGGTGTAACCTTCAATTATGCTAAGAATAACAATAAAGTCGAGGAACTTTTCACCGATGCTAGCGGCAACGTTTTGGAAACCATCGTATTGTCAGCTAGAAGAGGCCTGAGTTTAGAAGCAAGAGTCGGCCAGCCATATGGAACGCTCTATGGCTCCGCCTATTCTAGAGTGGAAAGCGGAGAGTTCGAAGGGCAGATCATATACAAAGATGGAATTCCGCAGAAAGAAGCAAATTCTCAGATAATTGGAAATGTTACTCCTGACTGGATTGGTGGAATTGCCAACTCATTTTCTTACAAGGGTATACAATTGAATGCACTTGTAGATTTCAAAATGGGAGGAGATATTGCGGATGAAAGTTCATCCACCGGTATGCAGACGGGTATTTACCCAATCACTGCCTTGGGACGAGAAGAAGGAGTTATTGGACAAGGAGTAAAAAATGTAGGCACTGATGAAAGTCCTGTTTACGTGACGAACGACGTTGTTCAGCCTACTAAGTCCGTGACAAGGATGCTAAGTGTGAGGTCGGTCAACGAAGGTGCTGTCTATGAAGCTAGTTACATCAAGTTGAGAGAACTAAGCGTATCTTATATGCTTCCAAGTAGTCTTACGAAGATGGTTCCTCTAGTTTCAAGTGCCAAACTTTCACTAGTTGGTAGAAATGTAGCTATGCTATATAATACACATTCGCAAATTGATCCTGAGCTTAATATTTATGGAGGGAACTTACAGGGAGCGCTTTTCTACGTGACGACTCCTTCTATTAGAAGTCTCGGACTGAACCTGAATCTTGTTTTTTAACTGAAAGAAATTATCCTACTTATGAAAGTAAAATATATAATCTACTTATTCTTGTTTGGTATCCTAGCA
>CAZMYK010000154.1:0-7934 GCA_964570435.1 uncultured Saprospiraceae bacterium
GGTAAATTTAAAGCAGGTGCTGACCGGGATGAGGGGAGTAAAGAGTATGGTTTGGGAGACTTCTCAACTGGATCCAATAGAAGGAATTCGATTCCGCGGTTATTCGATTCCCCAATTGCGTGACCTCCTTCCTGCTTGGAAGGGCGACAAGCAACCTTTACCAGAAGGCTTATTTTGGTTGATGTTGGTTGATGAAATTCCCACACAAGAAGAGGTTGAATGGCTGAGTAATGAGTGGGAAAAGAGGGCGACCATCCCCGCGCATACTGCCGCAGTACTAGAGGCCTTACCAGAGGATACTCATCCCATGACGCAATTTACGATTGCGATCATGAGTCTGCAGACGGATTCCGTTTTCGCACAGAGGTATGCAGAAGGAATGTCTAAGTATGATTATTGGGATGCGAGCTACGAGGATTCGATGAATCTTATTGCCAAGCTTCCTAAAATCGCCGCCTACATCTACCGCAGAAGTTTCCATAATGGAGACCACATCGAGGCAGACCCTTCTTTAGATTGGGCAGGTAACTATGCCCACATGCTAGGAATAGAGGGCGCAGACTTCAAGAGTTTGATGCGCTTGTATCTTACCATCCATGCTGACCATGAGGGCGGTAACGCCTCTGCTCATACTGTGCACCTGATTAATTCTACGTTGAGTGACGTCTATAACTCATTTGCTGGCGGAATGAACTCTCTTGCAGGTCCACTGCATGGACTAGCGAACCAAGAAGTGATCAAGTTTATCTTCGAATTAATTGAGGAGTTGGGGACATCTAAGCCAAGTAAGGAACAACTAGCAGACTACGTACAGAAAACGCTAGATAAGGGCAAGGTTATCCCAGGTTATGGCCATGCAGTGCTGCGTCAACCAGATCCTCGATTTATGGCTCAAAAGACCTTTGCTGAAAATTACATCACTGATTCAGACCACGTGCAGATTGTGTGGGACTTGTTCGATGTAGTACCTAAGATCTTAGAAGGTCTGGGAAAGGTTGCCAATCCATGGCCTAATGTTGATGCACATTCAGGTGCTATTCTTGTACACTATGGCCTAAAGGAATATCAGTACTATACTGTCCTCTTTGGTGTATCAAGAGCCCTAGGTGTTTTAGCGGCCACAACCTGGTCTCGCGCCCTAGGTTTCTCACTTGAAAGACCTAAATCCGTTACTTCAGAATGGATTAAAGAATATCTAAAAACTGTTTAACAACTTAAGACGATGAATATACCTGATGAATTAAAGTACTCGAAAGAGCACGAATGGGTAAGAGTAGATGGAAATATAGCTACAATAGGAATTACGGACTTCGCTCAGGGCGAACTCGGAGACTTGGTCTATGTTGAGGTCGAAACCGTAGGAGAGACACTTGAAAAAGATGAGATTTTCGGAACCGTGGAAGCGGTAAAAACAACCTCGGATCTTTTTATGCCCATAGGCGGAAAGGTCATAGAATTCAACTCTGAGATCGATGAAAATGAGGGCGACAATCCTTCCTTGATCAATGACGAACCTTATGAGGGAGGATGGCTAGTAAAAATAGAGATTACCGATGCTGGAGAATTAGAAGACTTAATGAATTCTGAAGCATATTCTGAATTAGTTTCATAGGCACACACCAAAACTTGGCTCCTGTGCATCTAAGCAATTAAACGTTCTTTTGAAACTTTGGGAAAAAAGCAACTTTCTGCAATTGCGTGGACAATCGTCATTGCGATATTATCCTTAATGCCCAGTTCCAATGTGCCAGGAATAGATCTTGGTATGGACCTGCCATTGGATAAAATTGCACATATCGGTTTATATGCAATATATACTGTTTTCATAGGTAGATACTTGACGGCCTTAGGATGGAAGGCCCCAAAATACTACCTGGTCTTGCTTGCTTTTCCCACGATTTACGGAATCTTAATGGAAGTACTCCAATATGCTCTTTCACCTTCAAGATTCTTTGACATGTTAGATATTATTGCTAATATTATAGGTGTATTAGCCGGTTTACTCATTTTGAAAATAAAAATTTAATCATATGGATATCGAATTAACGGGGCTGAAAGTTTTCCTCAGCATCCTTGGTTTTATTGTTCTGACGATTGTTATTGTGCAAGTTCTTAGAGCCGTCCTTCGGTCAAAATCCGACGGAAGACTTACTGAGAAATATGCAGATAAGACATGGTCGTCACCTCTAAAAGCAGGAAACAAGTACCCAGACGTCAACGTATTTAATTATACGGGTCCCGCATTTAAGTATGGTGCCTTAACAGCAGTGTTGATTGCCCTACTTGCCTTCAGTTGGACTTCTTACGAAGAAGCAGTATTTATTCCAGACGATGCGCTGGAATTTGACGAAGAAATAGAGCAGATTCCACCTAGAACGGCAGAACCGCCACCACCACCGCCACCACCACCACCACCAGTGATTGAGGAGGTACCGGAAGAAGAAATCCTCGAAGAAGATGAACCCATCTTTGAAGATACAGATATCACAGAGGAAACCATTATTGACGAACCTGAAGTGGTAGTGGATGACACTCCTCCACCTCCTCCTCCTCCACCGCCGCCACCACCAGCTCCTGAAGTTGATGAGATCTTTAAGGTTGTGGAACAAATGCCTAGATTCCCAGGATGTGAAAACATTACGGGTGATAATAAGGAGAAAGAAAAATGTGCGAAGGAGAAAATGCTCCAATACATTTATAAGAACCTTAAGTATCCTGCAATTGCAAGAGAAAATGGTATCGAAGGAATGGCCGTTATCCAGTTCGTTGTTGAAAAGGACGGAACTGTAGCAGAAGCTAAAATCGTTAGAAACCTAGAAGGTGGATGCGGTGAAGCAGCCTTAACAGTTGTGGATGGCATGAACAATCTTCCTCAGAAGTGGACTCCTGGTAAGCAGAGAGGACGTAATGTAAAGGTACTTTACACACTTCCTGTAAGATTTAAGTTACAAGATTAGAGAACAATAGATTGAGTTCAATAGAAAAGCCTCTTCGAGATTCGGAGAGGCTTTTTTTATTTGGCTGAAGCTTGACAAGAAATCATAAATAACAGACTTTCTCCAGCCAATATGGCTTTTTAAATCTCCAAGCAATTAAAGACCACCTCAAACCTTCTAGATGACGCCCGAGCATAGCAAAAGTTGTTGCGGATTTGAAATTTATGTTATTAGTATAAGCTTGCCTTCACATTTGTAATGCTCAAATTCTTATCCCCTAGATTTTCCCCACAAACAAAGTTTCCAGCAATCATTTTCATACATTTAGTCTGGAATTGAATTAGAACCGAATCAACCAGAAAAAATGAAAAGAACTGTCCTCCTATTATTCCTAGTGCTTGGGCTTTGCTCCCTATCCACTGCTCAGAGAAACAAAAAAGCAAGCAAGGAAGAAAAAGAAAAGTCACCACTTGAAGAAATCAGTCTTAGCGGACTAAAGTGGCGCTGCGTTGGTCCTGCTTTGACATCTGGAAGAATTTCTGACTTTGCAGTCAATCCAAAAAATCCGTTCGAATACTATGTCGCAGTATCCTCCGGTGGTGTGTGGAAAACAGTGAATAATGGTGTGACCTACGATGCCATCTTCGATAGTGAGGGTTCCTACTCTATAGGATGTGTAACGATGGATCCCAATAATAGCAATGTTATATGGGTTGGAACAGGAGAAAACAACAACCAACGCTCCGTAGCATATGGAGACGGCATCTATAAATCAGAAGATGGTGGGAAGTCCTGGAAAAACATGGGGTTGAAAAATTCGGAACACATTGGAAAAATCATAGTCCATCCAGAAAACTCCAACGTGGTATATGTAGCTGCGATCGGTCCCTTGTGGTCGAAGGGAGGCGATCGAGGATTGTACAAAACCAGTGATGGTGGTGAAACTTGGGAAGCCATACTTAGTATTGACGAACATACTGGAGTAAATGATGTGGTCATGGATCCAAGAAATCCTGATTTAATGTATGCCTCTGCCCTACAAAGAAGACGACATGTCTACACCTACGTGGGTGGAGGGCCTGGTTCTTCCATGTATAAGACAGAAGATGGTGGAGCAAGTTGGCAGAAAGCCAATTCAGGACTGCCTAAGGTCGAACTTGGTAGAATAGGACTGTCTATTTCTCCAGCTGATCCAGATATTATCTACGCTATTGTGGAAGCTGCTGATCGCAAAGGTGGTTTCTATCGCTCTACTAATAGAGCTGCAAGCTGGGAAAAAAGAGGATCTTATGCTTCAAGCGGTAACTACTACCAAGAGATTATCGCTGATCCTGTTGACCCGAATACGGTTTTTGGAATGAACACTTGGTTTCAAGTCAGTAGAGATGGAGGGAAGACTTTCAAGAATGCTGGTGAGGACACCAAGCACGTAGACAACCATTGCATGTGGATAAACCCGCAGAATAATGATCATTGGCTACTTGGCTGCGACGGTGGTATATATGAAACCTTTGATGCTGCCAAGACATGGGATTTCAAAGCCAATCTCCCAGTGACCCAATTCTACAAAGTAGCCGTAGACAATGACCTTCCATTCTATAACATTTATGGAGGAACTCAAGATAATTTCAGCATAGGAGGTCCGTCGCGGACCCCTACGGCACATGGAATAATGAATTCTGACTGGTTCATTACAAATGGAGGGGACGGTTTCGAATCACAGGTGGATCCTAATAATCCTGACATCGTCTATGCACAATCCCAGTATGGAAATTTAGTCAGATATGACCGCAAATCTGGAGAAAATCTCGGTATTCAGCCAGTAGCTCGAAAGGGAGAAAATTCCTACCGATGGAATTGGGATGCACCTCTAATAGCAAGTCCACATTCTCCAGGAAGGGTGTACTTTGCAGCCAATAAAGTCTTCAAGTCAGACGACTATGGAAACTCTTGGGAGGTACTAGGAGATGACCTTACGGCACAGATTAATCGCAACCAATTAAAGGTCTATGATCGCGTCTTAAGCATTGATGCAGTGATGAAAAATGGGTCAACTTCACCCTATGGAACCATTGTTGCTATGTCGGAATCAAGTATTGATGAAAACTTGATTGCCATTGGAACAGATGATGGCCTGATTCAGATCACTGAAGATGGCGGAAAAACGTGGAGAAAGGTTTCCAATATTCCTGGTGCTCCGAATCAATCTTATGTTAACAATGTCTACTTATCTCAACATGATGCCAATCTTATATATGTAGCCTTCAATCACCACAAGTATGGAGACTTTAAGCCCTACTTATTCAAGTCCCTGGACCGTGGTAGCACCTGGACCAACGTCAGTTCTAGCCTTCCGGAACGTGGCAGCGTCTATGCGATCGAAGAAGACCACGAGGATCAATCATTGATCTTTTGTGGGACGGAATTTGGCGTTTTCTTTTCACCTAACTCTGGAGATGATTGGAAGCAATTAAACGCGGGCCTACCCACGATAGCAGTCCGTGATATCGCAATTCAAAGAAGAGAAAATGACTTGGTCTTAGGAACTTTTGGCAGGGGTTTCTATGTTTTGGATGACTACTCGTCCCTTAGATCTGTAGAGAATGAAGCGATGGTCGATGCCGCAGAGATCTTCCCCACTCGGACAGCCTCAATGTGGGTAGAATCTATGCCCCTTGGTTTGCCTGGGAAGTCCTTCCAAGGTGACTCCTACTATACTGCTGACAACCTCGGCCCTGTTGCCCTATTTACCTACTACTTCAACGAAGAATATAAGACTTTAAAAAAGCAAAGACAGGAAAAGGAAAAGAAGCTTATCAAAGACAATAAGGATGTTTCCTATCCTAGTTACGATGAACTAAAGGCTGAGAATGAGGAGCTTAAGTCCGAATTGCTATTTGTGATTCGCGACCAAGAAGGAGAAATTATTAAGAAAGTGGCCAAGAAAGTAGGAAAAGGCGTGCAGCGATTCGAATGGGACTTGAGATTTCCACCGAAGGATGCCATTGATCTATCAAAACCGGCGTTCTATAACCCATTTTCTGGTGGAAGCCAAGGCAACTTAGTGAGCCCAGGCACCTATTCTATTGAAATGCACCTTAGAAAAGATGGCATAATCGAAGAACTTCACGAGGCCGTAAACTTTGAAGTGAAATCTCTCAATAACACTGTTCTTCCTGCAAAGGACAGAAGTGAAAAACTGGCCTTCCAAAAGGAAGTTGCAGTATTGTCATCTGAAATGGAAGCTGTAGGTGAGATGATTCGTGAAATGAGGAATAAGATGAAGTACATCAAGGAAGCTGCTAAGCTAGCTTTGACATCTCCTGCTGATCTACAAGCCCCAATACTAGCCTTGGATGAAAAGTTAAGAACGGCATCTAATTTAATGTATGGAGATCGATTGAAGTCAAGACTAGACATGGACCAGATACCTTCTCCAGCTAGTAGAGTCGGCGGAATACGTTGGGAGCAAGGGAACACGACTTCGGATCCTACAGGAACCCACAAGATGAGTTTAGAAATTGCCAAAGAAGAGTTCCTACCTATACAATCTATGGTAGAGGAAATGTACACTAAAGATGTAAAAGAACTTGAGGACTTACTAAAGAGTGTGGGTGCGCCATACACCCCGGGTAGGGTCCTGAAAGAGTGATTATTAAGGCTAGGTGGGCAGGGTGCTAGAATCCGAAATTGTAATATTGGTCAGCTAGTGAGTTTTGGTTTGAACGGACCCTTGGAAAGTTCGTTTCAGTTCTCTACTGGTTTCCATAGATTTTTCAGATCTCAATATTTCCATAGAGGAATTTTGACTGCATGAGCAGCATATTTGTCTTGATAATTGTGCATAAAATATAATCAACAAGTACCTGAAGTAATCAAACCAGTAAATTAAATTTTTCAAAGTAATTGGTCGCCCCACTTTGTAGTCTAAGATGCCTATGCTTGCGAAGCGCCGATTTCCAGACACTTACTCGTTAGGTTTCGACCATTTCTGTTAGCTTACACAACAAATGGTCAAAGATGAATGGTCAAAGCTTTTTTAAAGCACCTGATTTACTTGTTCATACATTTGCTCTAAGTAAAAGTATTCTGCACCTATATAGTGGGATCAAGGAAATGATCTCAGTTTATATTGGTGCTCTCACTTAATCATATCAGTCTTTTTGAATTTAAAAAAAACACTCTTGTCTAAATCTACGCTTAGCCTATGGCTCATATCACTTTGCTTTGGCACTAAAGTGTGCACACAGGAAAGTCTATCAAAAATAGATAGTCTAGTAAAGATCTATGAAACCACAACCTCAGACCATGAAAAATTGCAAATAGGTCAAGGTTTGGCTGATTCACTTATGTGGACAGATAGGATGAAAGCTAAGAAGTATGCTTTGGAGACTTTCCCTCTGGCTAAAGTTTCAGATGACGCTCTCCTCAAATCGTATGGCTACTTTCTTGTCAATGCTTATAGTGGAAATGAACCTAGTGCCAAGCTAGTTAATGGAATTTCATTCCTTGACACCGCTGAAATGATACTAAATGAGAATTTTACAGAAGTAAAGCCGGTTAGGGTGCATAAGTTGCACCTCCTGATTCACAATGCCAGAGGATTAAAGTTCTACAATCAAGGCGAAATGGATAGGGCTATGATCAACTACCAAAAAGGCCTCACGATAGCAAAGGAACAGAAATTAATGGGACAAATTGCGCTCTTAAATTATAATATTAGCATTTGTCACTTTGTACTGACAAATTATGACGAAGCACTTATACAGCTTAGAGAAACCTACGAATTTTCTCACAAGAATGGAAATCTCATGATTGCCGCAGATGCCTTGCACATTATGGGGGCCTCATATCAAGAGCTAGATTCACTTTCCCAGGCGCAAGTATATATAGCAAGAGCCCTAGCTCTTACAAAAGAAATCAATCATCAGCAAGCTTATCGTGAAGTTCTACTAAGTATGGGATCCATTTATGAGGACTTAGATCAACTGGATTCGG
>CAZMYK010000155.1:0-7921 GCA_964570435.1 uncultured Saprospiraceae bacterium
ATCGGCACTAACTTTAAGCATCTCAATACTATTCCTTAGCACCGCTGGCATCCTGCAGGCAGACGTATTTAGGTATGCGGTCGAAAGGAATGATGAAGAAGAGGTGCTTGCACAGTCTGGCTCAGTAGATCTACTGATATTGAATCAAATTTCATCTGTTATGGAGAAGGAACAATACTTTTTAGACCCTGAATTGACTCTGAGTTCATTTTCTAGCTACTTGGGTCTTCCTTCACGACAGGTATCTTATCACATCAATAAGGGTCTAAAAACGACCTTCATTGATTTTGTGAACACTTATAGAGTGAATCTTGTGAAGGATAGAATAAAAAGTGAAGCATATTCCCATTTAACCCTCAACGGGATTGCATTAGAATCTGGATTTAACTCTAATTCTACTTTTAATCGTGTTTTTAAGAATATCACTGGAGAAACTCCGTCCTTTTATAAAAACAATAACTCATAACACGAAGTAAGACGTCCCAAAACATGTATTGGGTCGATTCTTACTATTGAATCTAAGATATTCGAGCCATTCTTAAGCAGCAGGGTTCAATCTCTGCAATTAAATGATGGTTCCATATGAAGTCCCTCTTTTACATTCTGACTATTATCATGGTCGACCTTGCATGCCTCAATTCCCAAATCAATACTGTCGAATTAAGTGAGCTCTTTAGGCAATTAGAATCTCAGGAGGAATTTAACGGCTCCGTACTGATTGCGCAGGGAGAAGAAATAATATTCAGAGCAAACATAGGTATGGCAGATTTTGACGCAGAAGTCCCAATAAATGACAGTACAATCTTTGAACTTGCCTCCTTGGGCAAGCAATTCACTGCCATGGGAATAATGATACTACAAGAAAGAGACAAGCTAGACTATGATGATCTAGTTCGCGATCACCTTCCTTCGTTTCCATACGATAACATATCTATCCGACACTTATTAACGATGACATCTGGAATTACTGATTACTTGAACTTCTCCATTGAACTGGAAGACCAAGAGATTGCAACCAACAATGATATATCTACCTTCTATGCCAGTTCTGCACCTCTTTTAGAATTCGAACCAGGTCACCGCTTCAAATATTCCAATGTTAACTATGTTTTCCTTGCTGAAGTGATCAAGTCGGTTTCTTCCAAGTCATTTGAAAGCTTTTTAGAAGAGCATATTTTTAAGAAGCTAGGAATGAATAGCACAAGATCTTATAATACTCGCTTCACACAGAGTGAGTCCTTGCCGAATTATGCCTATCCCTATGTCAAATCCGAAGTCGGAAATGTGAGATCTAATTTGAATGAAGCAAGCAAATACATCATAACCTTAAGTGCGATAGAGGGAGATGGCTGCATTGTTTCCAGCCTTGGTGACCTATTTAAGTGGTCTCAAGCTCTAAAGACGGCCGCCCTGATTTCTGAGGACAATCTTGCAGAGGCCTATTCTCCCTACATCTTAAACACAGGAGAAAAAAGTGACTACGGTTTTGGTATCTATTTGTCAGCAGGAAAGGCATGGCACACAGGAGGCTGGCCGGGTGTACAGACGTCATTTACAAGGTACCTAGAAAAAGATATAGTAGCTATATTTCTAAAGAATGTGGAATCACATAATTGGCAGTGGATCAGTGACTTCGAAAGAATCTTACTCAAATAAATAGTAAAAACACGATGAGACCAATAGTAATATTATTTATCCTTTTTGGGAATTGCCTAGCCTGTAATGCGCAAGATGAAAAAAGTTACCTTGGTGGCTGGGCTGGTACAATCAATGATGACTTCTTTAGATTCGATGTAGAATTACAAAAAACGAAGGAAGGTAAGTTTCAGATTCTTCTTATTGGAAGGCAATCAAATAATGCAATTGACTTACAGAAAAAAGGCAACTACTTATATGAAGGATCCTACCTTGATCAGTTACATGTTACACTAGACTTCAGCGATCAAACCCCGATTGTTTTCTTTCGAATTGGCCATCATCTGTGTGCAATCAACTTAACCCTTGAAGAAGAGAATCTTTGGAAGGGTAAGTGGAGTTTGCTGTTATATGAAGAAACACCAGCAACCTTTCTGATGTCTTTGGATACCAACAACGACGGGTCTTCCTACGCTTCCATATTTTTTGAAGAACCCACATTTCACTATATGTTAGCCACTGGTTTTCGAATCACCAATCGAGAAATCTATTTTTCGGACCTTAGATCTCGCATACATTTCCGAGGAAGGCTGAAAGAAAACGAGATTGAACTTGAAATGAAGTTCATGGATGAAAAAGTAGACCTTGTGATGAAGAGAAGACCTGTTGAGCTTTGGAAGCTAGGAGAAGGATCTTCGTCCGTACAAAAAGGTAGTGTCCCTATTGACAATCAGGATTTCAAGGCTCTAGTTGATGATATCAAGAGTGACAGTCTTGAACGCACACACTCTATCTTAGTTGCGCAAAAAGGCAACTTAGTATTCGAACACTACTTTGATGGTTTTTCGAAAGATATCTTGCATGATACACGCTCTTTGGCAAAAAGTTTTGCCGCTGCAGCTATTGGATTGGCTATCGATGAGGATTTTCTGGAGCATGAGAACTTAACTATTAAACCATTCTTTGAAAGAACCTATCCTCAAATAGATTGGGGCAGAGGCAAAGATTCTATTAGCATTTTTCACCTAATGACCATGTCTTCAGGTATTGATGCGATAGATTTTGGTCTTAATCGAACCTCCTATGCCAATGAAGGAAATTACCAGAGTCAAGAAGACTGGACCAAACATATTTTAGAGGCGCCAATGGTCAAAATTCCTGGTTCAGAAGGAAATTATGGCTCAGGAAGTCCACATCTTTTAGAGCCGATTCTTTCAGCAAGACTCACAGAGGAAGTTGAATTCTTCCTGCACAAAAAACTGTTTGCACCATTGTCGATTGGTGACTACAGAATTCAAGTAGCCAACAATTCCAGACCCTACTTTGGAGGAGGTTGGTATCTGAAGCCTAGAGATATTTTGAAGTTTGGTCAACTCTATTTAGATCAAGGAAGATGGGAGGGTAGGCAAATTATTTCCGAAGAATGGATTACGAAGTCGATGCAAAAACACAAGGTACTTGAGAATACATTTGATCAGAATGAATATGGCTTTTTACTATGGCACAAGACCTATGAGCTTGGAGGCAGGTCACTAGAGTCTATAGAAGGAAGAGGTGCAGGAGGTCAATATCTTTTCATTCTTCCAGAAATTGAGTGTGTTGTTGTTATTATGTCTGGAAATTATACAAATAACAAAGGCTTTCAACCAGAGCGGATAATGCAAGACTACATTTTGCCGCAATTGCTCGACTAATGTAAACGATTAACAAAATTCCAAACTAGTATGAGTGCTTTAAAACGGTTTTTGATTCTTCCCTTCGCCTTGTTTTCGATCATTCTTTGTGCGCAGGAAGCCCTACTTGATTCAATAGACATTTTTTTTGAAAAGCAAGCTAAAAAATACCATGTTCCTGGAATAGCAGCTTGCGTAGTCAAGGGAGAAAAGATTGTATGGTCAAATGCTTATGGTTACTCGGATATAGAGAAAGAAGTCGACATGAAAACGACGAGCATAATGAATATTGCCTCCATTTCTAAAACGATCACAGCGACTGCTGTCATGCAGCTTTGGGAGGACGATAAGATCGACTTAGGAGCAGATGTCAACCAATATCTAGACTTCCAAGTCGCCAATCCTCATTTCCCAACTGTTCCTATAACCGTTCAGCACTTATTAACACATACTTCTAGTATTGCAGATGGAAGCGCCCTCAAACTAGGATTCGAGTGTGGCCCACCAACAAGGTCTCTAAAGGATTGGATTTCCAACTACTTTCCTGTAGAGGGTGAATTCTATAATGTAGAAGAAAATTTTGCTCAAGTGAGACCAGGCAGTGCAAGAGACTATTCTAATGTAGGATTCGGACTCTTAGGACTAATTGTCGAAGAGATCTCCCAGCAACCTTTCTACGAGTATGTAGACGCAAACATTTTCGGTCCACTTAAGATGGACGCAAGTGCTTACTTTGTAAGTGAACTCGACACTGCTAGTCTAGTTACCTCCTACTTGTATCTAGGACCCTTACAAGAAAATATTTCGGCAAGTGACAATAAGCATATGCCCTACTTTAATCCATATTGTAGGTACAGTTTTTGGAATTATCCAGATGGCTTGGTTCGAACATCTGTTGAGGACCTGGCTAAATTTGCTATAGCAATGATGAACGACGGAAGATATGATGGAAATCAAATACTGCAAAAGAAAACCATCGACAAAATGATGACTCCTCAATTGAGTGAGGCTGTCAACGCAGATCAAGATCAAGGCTTATCTTGGTTTCAAAGTTCTAGTCTTTATCCAACTTGGTATCATGGTGGTTCAGATCCTGGTGTAAGTACTAGGATGTATGTCAATAAGGAGGAAGATATATCCGTCATCGTATTTCAAAATGTAAATGTCGATAACACCTACTTCATGATTCGTCACTTGTATGATCACTTCAAGTAGCCAGAAATTTGTCTTGCGTTTCCATCCTATAATTACTTATATAAAACAATAACTGTGATACTTAGAATTTGCCTTTTCATTAGTGTACTAATTTCTTCTTGTCTTGCAGGACAGAATCGGATTTCGATCAACATTCCTAGCGCTGAGGCCGAAGCTGAATACATTTGGAGAACCCTCCAGGATATAAGTTTCTTTGAAGAAAACAATTACCAACTTAGTCTGCCCAAACATTCCTTGATTGATAACTTAATAGATAGCGTAAAGGCTGGAAATTTTGGAGAAAGACACTATGAGTTAATACAAAGCATGATGACAGATAGTATATACAATCGAGATGACTATCTATTGGGGTATAAAAAGCTAGAGCATCGTAGGGACTTAATGAACCAGATGATTAACGAAATTGACGACTTTGACCTAAACTGGCCCGTCAAAACCTTCAAAGTTTATCAAATTAATCTGACGCTTTATGGGCCAGGTGGAAGCTATGATCCTGACGAGGGATCAATCTTAATCTATACTTCACCTGTAGGGATGTTCAAAAACTATGACGAGCCTCATAATACCATCATTCATGAAGTTGTACATATTGGTATCGAAGATTCTATTGTTAGAAAGTATGATCTTCCACATCCATTGAAGGAAAGAATAGTAGATACCTTTGTATCTTTGAATTTTGGTCAGTACTTGCCTAATTATAAAATTCAGGAAATGGGCGATAAGCGAATAGATCCTTTCTTAAAGTCTGTTGAAGAATTCAAAAACTTGGATAAGATTGTACGAAAGATCATGGAATAGGTAGAATAGATATCAAATGGAAAGTAATGAAATAGTTAAAGAGTATCTTAATAAAATCTATCGGGTTGATGATGAAATACTTCAGGACTATTTGTTAAAGTGGACTGAATTTAAAGTGCCTAAAAAAACGATAATCACCTGGGAAGGCGAGACCGAGCGCTTCATGTACTTTGTGATTGAAGGAATACAGAAATCCTATCATAATAACAATGGAAAAGAACACATCATTGCTTTCACATACGCTCCCTCATTTTCAGGTATACCAGAATCCTTCCTCACACAGACTCCCTCAAGGTACTTTTTAGAATCCATAACTGATAGCAAATTCTTACGGATATCGTATGATGATCATCAGCATCTTATGGCTAAGCATCGGCCCATTGAAACCCTATTTAGGAAGGCTACAGAATGGGTACTCGCGGATATTCTTAATCGCTACCATGAGTTGATGGCCTATGATATAGAAACTAGGTTCAAGAATTTCACTAGCAGAAGTCCACACCTATTGCAAATGGTTTCGCATAAGGACCTCGCTTCCTATCTTAGAATCAATGCTACAAACTTCAGCAAATTGCTTGGTAAAATCAAAATTTAAAAAGGAGCAAGCCCCGTCACTTATTGTCGTAGTTGAATGCATATCCCTGATGGAATCTAAAGCCCTCTTAGTCATTTGCTGACCCAGCTAGGAAATCTTGGTATATGCCAAGACTTGATTCTAAGTAGTCCTGCATCTTTGTTAGGAATATTAACTAGCAAAAATGAATATTATGGTATCAAAGTCAAATCAAGAAGCAAAAGTAAACAAGGATGCATATCCTTTCGTTAATCATTACATTTCTCTAGAGGCAGGACAGATGCACTACGTAGATGAGGGTAGCGGAGACGTAATTTTGTTTGTCCATGGCACTCCGACATGGTCATTTCTATATAGAAGATTCATTTCTTACTTTTCGAAGACTCATCGCTGCATAGCCATCGACCATCTAGGTTTTGGTCTATCTGAGAAATCTACTAGCTATGAAGGGACACCTCAATGGCATTCCAAAAACCTTATTGAATTCATCACGCGCTTGGACATCACAAATGTAACCCTTGTTGTACATGATTTCGGAGGCCCAATAGGTCTATCAGCTGGCATACAGGAAAGCTCGAGAATAAAGCAAGTTGTACTATTTAATTCCTGGCTATGGGAAACAAAGCAAAACGAAGGAGCTCTTAAAATAGATAGGGTACTCAATTCCTGGCTTGGGAGGATGCTTTATTTAACATTCAATTTCTCTGCACGAGTGCTCATGAAAAAGGGATTTTATGACAAGTCCAAGCTATCTAAGAAAACACACAGGCAGTATCTGCTTCCTTTCCCAAGTAAGGCTTCTAGGCAGGTGCTTCTGGATCTAGGAAAATCACTTGTCGGGTCTTCTGATTGGTACCAAGAACAGTGGAAGAATTTAGAATCGATTAATGGTAAGCCATGGTTGATACTTTGGGGAAGTAGGGATGAATTTATCACCGAAGATTATCTGAGTAAATGGGTAGATAGAATACCTCAAGCCGAAGTGCATTTGTACAAATGTGGACATTTTGTCCAGGAGGAGGCTGCCGAGGAAAGTATTAAGAAAATGGATCAATTCTTAAAAAAGCAGTGATTTGACGAAACAAGTTTCCTATATCCTAATTTAAAAAGGGAGAAGTGATCCATATCTTGGTCTATATCGTAGGTATATCAAAACTATTATTATGAAAAATGTATTTCTACTATTTGTATTAGTCATTCCTTTTCTATGTATCGGCCAGGAAAGGCTTTCAATGGATGACGTAGAGGGAAGGAGAGAAGTGTCAATGAATGATGTTGATGGAAAAACAAGCCAAGGCATCTATCGCTATTATGCTAAAGGTGAATCTAAACCTTTCACCGGCATTCTGTATTCAAAGTTTCCAAATGGCCAAACGGATTCATGGCAGCAATACATTGATGGAGTAGGGCAGGGAGAATGGATTAATTACTACGACAATGGTAATTATCGAGAAATAGGAAACTACGACAACAATTTAGTGTCTGGGCCGATGAAGAAGTACTACAGAAATGGAAATCTAAAGTCAAGTGGTACCTATAAGAATTGGCGGATTAAGGTAGGAAAATGGAAGTACTATAATTCCGCAGGAGAATTTGAAAGGGAAGAAGACTATGGTGTCAAAGGAAGTCTTGAAGATGTGGAGGACTTTTATGAACGCGGAGAGATCAGTTATCAATGGTATTCTAACATATTGAAAGAGAATGGCTTCATTGAATAAAGGCGCACTAAGAAACTTTTTGGAAAGATTGCAAGTTGCGAGCTCTTTCTACATGTAAAAATGACCTTCAATGAAAAAGTTGTGGTGCAATTTTCCTTTGGAGGGCGCAAAGCCCTCTAAAGGAGCTAATGGATGAGATGAGGAAGTTAACACTAAGTTCTAGGAAATTTGCGAATTTCAAGTAGCATAAACTCATTCTACCAAAAGAGCTGAGGAATGTAAAAATGACCTTAAATGAAACAGTTAGGGTGCAAAATTTCCTTTAGAGGGCTCAAAGCCCTCTAAAGGAGCTAATGGATGAGATGAGG
>CAZMYK010000156.1:0-7910 GCA_964570435.1 uncultured Saprospiraceae bacterium
TAGTTGATTTTAGTGGTCCGGTATCTTCGTCAGCAACGATGTAGAGATAACCTCTAAAATCGTGGTAGTCACGATGTATGATATGAGGTCCATATGATGCACCTTCAACAAAAAAATCTTCAACAGGATTTTCAGGATCTGTAACATTAACAAAGTGCGTGCCCGCTGTAGAACCAATAATAGCATATTCACTGCCGTTGATTGAAAGACCCCATACTTCGTTGTAGATATTATTGTATGTAGATGAACCTACTAGGTCACTATCTGACCACTTTGAAAGTAAGACGCCTTCTTCAACTTGCGAGAATGCCAAAGTATGCAAGAATAATAGTACTAAGGTCCAGGTCCCCTTGTTCATTTTACAATCGTTTAGGTAATTTTAGTTTTTCGGCACTTTCCTTTTGTTCTTCTAGGGCCTTCATTTCTTCTCCCATTTTGTTGGCTGCGACAAAGGAGGTTACCATCTGTGATAGCATATCGCTTGCAGCAGTCGGCGCATTGGGAAGAAGGATCAAGTTGCTATTTACATTTTCTCCCATGGATTGAAGAGTGTCATAGTGTTGCGTGATCACAATCAAGGCTGATGCCTCTTGGGAGTTGATTCCCACCTGATTCAAGACTTCGACGGAATCTTCTAGCCCCTTAGCAATCTCTCTTCTTTGATCTGCAATACCTTGACCTTGAAGTCGTTTGGATTCGGCTTCTGCCTTAGCCTTAGCGACAATTCGGATTCTTTCTGCCTCGCCCTCATATTCTGCAGCAGTCTTCTCTCTTTCAGCAGCATTAATCCTATTCATAGCGCTTTTTACCTCTTGGTCAGGGTCAATATCTGTCACGAGTGCCTTAATGATCCCATATCCGTAGGTGTTCATTGCCTCTTCTAACTCCCTACGTATAGCTATTGCAATATCATCCTTTCTAACGAAGACATCATCCAATTTCATCTTTGGAACTTCTGCACGAACGGTGTCGAATACATATGAGGTAATTTGCGCAGTGGGGCTTTCTAGCTTGTAGAATGCTTCATATACAGAGTCTTTAAGAATTTGATATTGCACGCTGACCTTCATTTTGACAAACACATCGTCCTTAGTCTTGGTCTCAACAAGAACATCTAGCTGCTGAATCTTGAGATTAACTCGCCCAGTCACCCTGTCAATAAATGGTATCTTGAAATGTAAGCCAGGTGACTTGATGGACTGGAACTTACCCAGCCTTTCGACAATTGCAGAAGTCTGCTGTTTCACAGTGAAGAATCCACTGATGATTAAGAAAAAGATTAAAGCTGCAAAAGCAACATAGATTACTGGAATATCTTCCATAAGATTATTTTAGTAGTATGTAAAAAACGATGTAGATCTAAAATTACTATTAAATCCTTATCCTTTATAGGATTCTTAACACTATAAATCTCTCTGAAGAGAAGATAATTCCACATTATAGAGCCATATCGATGAAAGTTCTTCTAAGTTCGACAAATTTTCATGACAAAATGTAAATTTGCGGGATGATTGCGAAGGACATAACAGAATATGAACTGGTCGTAGGTTTAGAGGTGCATATTCAGCTAAACACTGAATCGAAGGCCTTCACTCGTGACTTGAACCACTTCGGTGATGAACCGAATTCGAACATCAGTGCCATCACTCTTGCTCACCCAGGTACGCTCCCTAGGATGAATCAGAAGCATCTGGAAAAGGCCATTATACTTGCCTTAGCCACGAAAGCGGAAGTTAATTTAAGAAACCAATTTGACAGAAAAAATTACTTTTATCCTGACCTCCCCAAGGGTTACCAGATCACCCAGGATCGTCATCCAATCTGTATTGGAGGAGAGATAGAATTTGAAACGGAACAAGTAAGCAAGAAGATAAGATTACATCACACCCACATGGAAGAAGATGCTGGGAAGTCATCTCATGATGGATCGCAAGCTCATTCCTTACTGGACTACAATAGAGCTGGTACACCACTACTGGAAATGGTGACTGAGCCTGACTTGAGAAGCGCTCAGGAAGTGCATGACTTTATGGCGACCGTCCAGAAATTGGTTCGATACCTGGGCATTAGCGATGGAAATATGGAAGAAGGATCTATGAGATGTGATTGTAATGTTTCCATCAGGCTAAAGGGAGATAGTGAGTATGGTGAAAGATGTGAAATCAAGAACGTCAACTCTAAGAAATTCGCCAAGCAAGCTGTGGATTATGAGTTCAAACGTCAGTTCAAGATGCTTCAAGAGGGTGAGGTGATCACCAAGCAAACTTTGAATTTTAATCCAGAAACGGGTAGAACGACACCACTCAGGTCCAAAGAAGATGCACATGACTACCGCTACTTTCCAGATCCAGACCTGCCTCCAATAGTCCTGACTACACAGTATATTGACAAGCTTAGAAGCAAGATGCCTATGCTTCCAAAAGAGTATGAAAGCTTGTTAATTGAAAAGTACAAGCTTAGTGCCTATGCAGCGAAAGAACTGACTCGAGACAAGGAATTTGCTGATTTCTTCATGCGCCTTGCTGAGAAAGAAAGTGATTTTAGTTTACTCGCAAATGTCGTAATCAATAAGATTCTCCCACTTTCTAGTGACTATAAGTTAAGTGTTGTATCTAAGAAATTATTGCCGGACCTTAGATTACTGGAGTTCATCAAGCTAATAAAGGAAGACCAAGTCACCACTTCAGCCGCGAATCAAAGGCTATTCCCTGCAATGCTAGAAAACCCAAATGAACAGCTGAGGTCGATCGCAGAGAGATTAAAAATCCTCAAGAGTAGTGACCAAAGTTTTTTAGATGCTGTCATAGAAGACGTTCTCTCTAGCAATGTAGCTGAATTAGAGAAATTCAAGAAGGGAAACAAGGCACTTTTTGGTTTCTTTATGGGCCAGGTGATGAGGCAAGCGAAGGGAAAGGCTGATCCTAAAGTTTTGAAGACACTTCTAAGTAAGAAACTACAGGATTAAGTAATTCTTTAGGAGAATAGTTATATTTATCCTATTAATCAATTAATTACATATTTTGAAAATTAGTTTGGACCCCGATAAATTGTACTACTCGATAGGAGAAGTTGCTGAGATCTTTGGGGTCTCTAATTCCCTAATCCGTTATTGGGAAACGGAGTTTTCAAAGTTAAAACCTCAAAAGAATTCAAGAGGTGATCGAAAGTACGCAGTTAAAGATATTAAGACTTTGGAGGGAATCTATATTCTAGTGAAAGAAAAGGGTTACACGATAGAGGGAGCAAAGAAGGCTTTGAAAAATCAACTTTCCGAAAACAAGGCTAGAGATCTTGCGATTTCTAAATTGCATAAATTGAAAAATAAGCTAGTCCAGCTAAAAGATATGCTTAACTAGAAGATGATTGCAATTAGTCTTTGTATTTGGTAATATTCACTGACTCAGTGCAAATTTGGTAGTCTTCGGGATCGTTTGAAGCAATAATAATAGTACGGCTGCCCAGATATTTTTGCAACAAGCTTTGAAACCAGTCCTTCGATGGGCGGTCTAAATTTGCCCCGGGCTCGTCAAGAAGTAGGACATTCGATTGGGTACAGATTGCAAGACCAAGTTTTAGTCGTTGCTTCATTCCTGATGAAAAATTGCTGATAACTTTGTGTTTTTGCCCCGTCATTTCTAATGCATTCAGAAAGTCCTTTGTATTTAGTCCTCCTACAAGGTCTCTGAATTTGAAGTGGAAGTTGACAATTTCTTCTAGGGTGAATTCTTCAATTACAAGCATTGATGTTGTGGAAATGCTAAACCTCTTGTAGACTTCATCTACTGACAAAGCAAGTCCTTGATCCGTATATCTTATCTTGCCCTTGGAATAGGGTGTCTTTCCACAGAGAATACTTAATAAGGTGGACTTCCCTGAACCGTTGCGTCCAGTAATAGAGTATCTCTTTGCAGATTGAAAGTGGTAGCTAAGATCTTTGAAAACCCAGTTTCGCCCATAGCGCTTAGAGATATTTTCAAGATAGATTTCCAAGGCCATTTATTATTGATAGCCCCTCATCAGACCTCTTTCTGCCTTATTAACGAAGTTGAGAATTCTTGTCCGATCTTCACTTTCAGGAATTTCAGTTTGTATCAGTTCTACTGCCTTTGAAATGGCGTGACCCTTGACGTAAAGAACGCGATAGATTTCCATTATATGATTGATTCTTTCAGAAGAAAAACCCCTCCTTCTCAGACCGATCGAATTGACACCTGCATAGGAAAGAGGTTCCCGTGCAGCTTTAACAAAAGGAGGCACATCCTTCCTAATAAGGGATCCACCTGTGATCATGCTGTGCTGACCGATTTTAACAAATTGATGGGCAGCCGAAAGTGCCGAAATTATAGCGTAGTCGCCAATTTCAATATGGCCGGCGAGATTTACACCATTAGCAAGAATACAATTTTGCCCTATGACGCAGTCGTGTGCAATATGAACATAGGCCATCAATAGACAGTTGTTTCCGATCTTGGTTTTGTAGTTGGCCTTGGTACCTCTATTTAGAGTGCAGAACTCTCGGATTGTAACGTTATCGCCAATTTCCACAATAGAATCTTCACCATCAAATTTAAGATCTTGAGGGATTGCTCCAATGACTGCTCCGGGAAATATTCTACAGTTTTTTCCAATTCTTGTTCCAGAAAATAGTGTCACATTAGGTCCTATCCAAGTGCCGTCGCCGATTTCTACATTTTCTTGTACTGTAACAAAATTATCAACCTCTACGTTCTTACCTAACTTTGCATTAGGGTGGATGTAATTTAACTTGCTCAATCTTCCTTCTTAAGTACGTTTAATGATCTGTGCGGTCAGTTCTCCCTCAGAAACAATATTATTTCCTACGTAAGCTGTACCTAGCATCTGGCAGATCCCCCTCTTAATCGGAGCAATTAGCTCCATCTTCAAAATTAAGGTGTCACCAGGAACAACCATTTTCTTGAACTTCACATTCTCCATTTTCAAAAAGTAGGTATCCCATTTGTGTCCAGGTTCCTGAAGGCTTAAGGCAAGCAGACCACCAGTCTGCGCTAGAGCCTCCATTTGCAATACTCCAGGGAAAATCGGATTACCCGGAAAATGTCCCTGAAAAAATTGCTCGTTAAATGTAATATTTTTTACGCCTACAACGTAATTTTCCGACATTTCTATGATCTTGTCCACAAGCAGGAAGGGATAGCGATGCGGCAGCTGATCTGCAATCTGCATGGTATCAAGGATGGGCTTCTTGTTAGGGTCGTACTTAGGTTTTCCTTTTAGTTTCCTTTGTTCTTGGTATTTGATTTTGAGCAGCTTCGTAAATTCTACATTGACTCTGTGACCAGGCTTCGTCGCTACTATCTTTCCTTTAATAGGGCGTCCTAGCAATGTCAAGTCTCCGATAAGGTCAAGTAACTTGTGACGAGCTGGTTCATTCTTATACTTAAGGTCAATGGTGTTAAGCACACCTTCAGACTTTATCTTCACAGACTTCTTTCCTAACTTCTCTGCCAGACGATCTAATTCATCCTGTTCCATCTTTCGATTAGCAATCACAATGGCATTATCTAAGTCTCCTCCCTTAATCAAACCTTCTTGAAGCAGATACTCTAGCTCGTGTACAAAAACAAAAGTTCTCGCGGGTGCAATATTTTGTGAGTAGTCTTCGAAATCATCTATGTGGGCGTATTGCTTAGAAAGTATAGGTGAATTGAAGTCAATCATCGCGGTATATTCTATCCCATCATGTGGTAAGGCTATCAGCTCTATTCCACTTACTTCATCTTTGTATTCAATAGGCTCATCAACAATGAAATATTCCCTTTCCGAGTCTTGTGCTACAATTCCCGCTTTTTCTATCAACTCTACATATGGAGCAGAACTTCCATCAAGGATTGGAATCTCAGCACCATCAACCTCTACTAATACATTATCAATTCCCAGTCCGGTAAGAGCAGATAGGACGTGTTCTACTGTATGAACTTGGGCCTCACCTGATTTGAGAGAGGTCCCGCGCTTGGTAGAAAAAACATACTTAACATCTGCAGGGAAGGTCGGTCTCCCTTCGAGATCAGTCCTACAAAACCTGATACCGTGGTCTTTTTCAGCTGGATTAAGGGTAAGTTTAGTTTGAATTCCTGTATGCAACCCAATACCCTCAATTGATATGGATTGGTTAATTGTATTTTTAAACATAAGTGGTTTTAGAGTTTTCTCGATTTCAGAGCCTCAATTTCTTCTCTCAGCGCTTTAATTTCTTCAGACATATCTGGTAATGTCTTAAAGTGGGCATAGGACTTGAGGAAGTCCCTATAATTAATAGCAGGCGTCCCATACACCTGCTGTCCTGCCGAATAATTGCTGGAGGTTATTCCAGACTGGCCTTGTATTTTCATTCCGTCAGGTACTTCAATGTGTCCAGCGATCCCGACTTGACCCCCTATCTGACAATTCTTTCCGATCTTTGTGCTACCTGCAATCCCTGTTTGAGCTGCAATGACAGTGTTTTCACCAACCGTCACATTGTGTGCTATTTGGATCAAGTTATCTAACTTGACACCCTTGCAAAGTCTCGTGCTTCCCATTGTCGCCCGATCTATCGTTGTGCTTGCGCCTATTTCCACATCGTCTTCAATGAGTACATTTCCTACTTGGGGAATTTTTTCGTACTTACCTGCGCCATTGGGTACAAAACCAAAACCATCACTACCGATGATGGCGTTAGAATGGATAATCACATTATCTCCTATTTCACATCCATGGTATATCTTAACACCGGGGTAAATTATTGCATTTTTACCAATGGTCACTCCTTCGCCGATGAAAACTTGATCCGCAATAAACGATTCCTCTCCAATGCTAACATTCCTACTTACTACGGTATATTCACCAACAGAAACATTTGCAGGGATGGAACAATTACCCTTAACAATTGCAGTTTCTGCGATGCCCTTGTTGTCGAATACATGGTTGAAAGAGCTCAACAACTTGCTAAGTGAAGAATAGACATTTTCTACCTTGATGAGTGTGGGGTGAATCTTTTTCTTAGGTTGAAAGTCTTTAGAAACCAGAAGGGCTGATGCCTTTGTGGAATATGCAAACGTGTTGTACTTCGGATTTGCAAGAAAACTAATGGTCCCCTTCTTCCCTTCTTCTATCTTGCTTGGACCCTTGATGATGACATCTGGATCACCTACAAGCTCTCCTTGAACAATGTCACAGATATCTTTAGTTGTTATCTTCATGCGCCAAATAAATTTTAAAAGCTTTTCCGCAGTTATAACTGCTTAGAACCGCTCGATGTTTTCTAGTTAAGCCAAAATTATCACAAAGGTAGGTTAAATAAATAATATGTGCCACTGTGACTTAGTTTTGGACATAAGCTTATCTTTGCTTTTTTTCCAACTATTTAACGACTAAGAGCTGAAATGCGTGTAGGTTTTATGAGCTTATTTTCTACTGATGTCTTCATAAATTCGATGAAAGAAAGAGCGGATTCAGTGGATATTTCAATTTTTTTCAATGAAGCGAGTGCCGAAGACTTAGAGTCTGGCAGTATCGATGCGCTTGCCTATCCACTGCACTTGCTAGATGGCACAAGTCTAAGAAACTACCATAAATCGTGTTTGATAGAAGCAGGAGAACGTAGCTATTCCCTTTTAATTCACGAAGACCTTGTGCATGATGGCCATAGACTTGGATTTTCTGAAACAATGATGATAGATTGCCCGCCTGAGTTCGAGCCTGGCGGTTTGCAAAAGTTGTGGTCGGGAATGCAGTTTCACGAAAAGGCTTGCTTGGAGATTTTACTGGATCTAGAACAAGCAAAAAAAGGAATCTACTTAGCAGAGACTTGCTTCCTTAGAAACCTTGACATCTCGGACTATAAGATCTTGGAATTAAATGTTAGGGAGTTCGGGCACGCACCAGTCCTG
>CAZMYK010000157.1:0-7883 GCA_964570435.1 uncultured Saprospiraceae bacterium
GGCTGTTTTCATTCCCATATAGCGATGAATATCATCAATCTCGTTTTGGTACTGTCCTAGTATGTGAAAGACGATGCTTCTATTGAACCAGATGGAAGCGTTATCGGGCTCTAGGCCACCTGCCTTGGTAAGATCAACTATGGCCCCCTCAGGATTGCCAAGTCTCGAATAGGTCGCTCCTCTGTTCATCAAATATCCTCCGTTGTCAGGGTCTAGTGTGATGGCTCGATTATAATCGCTGAGAGCTAACTGCAATGTATCTCGATTGTTAGACTTGAAGTAGAGCTTCGCACGGCTATTAAAAACACTGGGCTTGTTATCGTCAAGCTTGATGGCCTTGTTGTAGTCATAAAGGGCTTGTCGGTCTAAGCCATTGTCTCTATTGAAATTTGCCCTGTTGGTCCATGGAAGAGGAGTATTGGGATGCTTTTCTATGACATGGGTCCAGAGGGTAGAACTATTCCTCCATACCTTGCACTGCTCATAAGTCATGTATGCCATGGTTATCAGGAAGACTGCTACAGCCAGGTTAACAAAAAGGCTAGCCGATTTTCTTGAGGATAATTTTTGCAGGTAGTAGGTTAAAGTAAAAAAGAGACCAAAATAGGCTACATAAGTAAAACGATCTGCTTGAAAGCCTTGACCAGCTCCTACAATTTGCAAAACAAAGAAAATATTAAAGGTGAAAAACAGGAAGCCAAAAAACACTGCCTTCCATTCACGCAGATACGCATAGATTGCAAAGGCTACTGCAATTAGCACTGGAATCAGTGAAAGGTAGTGGATGAGCTCAAGCTTAGGAGGATAGGGATACAAGGCCAGCATTTCATAAGGGACAAGTACTTTAATAAGGTATACAGTGTATGCAAATGAACCCACGAATAAGCGATCATATAGTGGATAGTCAATGTCGATATCTAAGGATCCATTCTGTCGCAGGAAGTAGATTCCTGCTAGTCCTATTGCTACTGAAATTAGAAAATAGATCCACTTTTCTACCAACCTCTTCCATTTGATGGGTCTGCCTAGGAAGTAATCAACTGCTAGCAAAGATAGTGGCAATGACACTGCTTGTATCTTCGAAAGTCCAGATAGAACAAATAGTATGATAATTGGGATCCGATATTTCTTGGGTGATCGTGCCTTGATTGCTTTACCATATAAGACCAAAGCAGCAAAATAAAAGGCAGCAAATAGTACGTCTTTGCGCTCAGTAACCCAAGCAACCGATTCTACTCTCAATGGATGGATAGCAAACAACAGTGCACAAATGATGGCCCCCCACATATTCAAGCCTAGAATAGTAGAAAATCTAAAAACGAGAAATACACATAGCAGGTGAAGCAGTAGATTACTGAGGTGCCAATAGAAAGGTCTTTCAGTACCATACACCATGTTCTCTACTGCAAATGTCCAGATGGGTAAGGGGTTGTAGTTTCCAATGACTTGCGAAGAAAAAATTGCAGGTGTATTCTGCACCAGTGAACTAAGATCGGTAGAGGTGGTAACTTGAGAATTCTCGTAGAAATTCTTATCGTCGTCCCAATTGACGAAGTCGTTTTGAAGACTTGGTAGGAAAGCTAGAAAGGTAATTAGCAGGACTCCAACAATAGCAATCCATTGCAAAAGGGGCAATGATCTATTGCTAGAAATAGCCTTCTTAGAGACTTTTTTGTTCTTGATTTTTTTTGTGGGCATATCCTTAATTAGAGATCAAAGATATGCGTTAGATTCAAACTGACTTAATCGAAGGACTGATTTTCTTCAGCAGCTTTATGTACCAATTGCTGGTACTCTTCAGGGCTAAGTCCATCCATACAGTAGTCAATTGGGTTAACAGCCTTCCCATTAATTCTTACTTCGTAATGAAGATGCGGTGCTGTCGACGTTCCTGTGCTTCCAATCTTTCCAATAACTTGACCCCTGCTCACTTTCTCTCCTACCTTAACATCAATCTTACTTAGATGACCATATAGGGTAGTATACCCAAATCCATGGTCAATTATGATGTTCTTCCCGTAACCTCTTTTCTTATTTTCGACTCTAACAACCTTTCCATCTCCGGACGAAATGATTGCAGTACCATGTGGGGCGGTAAAGTCTATGCCCTTGTGGAATTTTTTAACGTTGTGTACTGGATGTATTCTGTATCCAAAACCTGAGAGTTTATGGATTTTTCTTTTCAAGCGATCTTCTCTAACTGGCTTGAGGCTCGGAATTGATGAAAGCTTTTCTTTTCTTGAACTTGCGAGCATCTCGAGGGTGTCAAGTGAACTCTTCTGTAAGTCAAACTTTAGTTTCAATTTGTCAAGTTTCGAAAGAGACTCCTTAATGATGGCACCAGTACTACTATAATTTGTAATGTGGCCATACTTCTCTGATCCTCCGATTCCACCGTTCCATACATTTTCATCGATGGGATCCATCCCTAGAATTACTCTGTGGATGTTAGCGTCTTTTTCCTGAACTTTGTCCAATGTCTGGGCCATTTCGACCATCTGATTAGTAATCAGTTCATACTGCATGGACATTTGGTCCAATTCTCTTTTTTGAGCTTTTTCTTTTGGAGAAGGAAGGTAGTAGTAAGCAAATACAAATAACAACAAAGACGACAAGATAATACCTGATGTAATTCCAATCCCCTTTTTTACAATCTCTTTAGCCCCTAATTTGTGCTTCTCGTATGTTAGCGTATTAGGATTATAAACGTACTTCTCTCGTTTCATTCGTTAATTTTGTTTTCGTGCTTGCTTCTTCCATTATAAGAGATGGGAAAAACAAGGCATTACCCTATGTCTTCTAAAAACTATTTTCGTTGAAACAAATAGTTTACTGAAAACATATAGTTTACTACATTTGCTGCTGCTGTAAGATATGTACTTAGGATTGACGTAAAAGTAGCTTTTGTAAGGCGAAATACAAAAAAAATTTTAACATATTTTGGTCTTGTTTTTGGTAGCTATGTAAGTGCTTGATAAAAAGTGATTTACATAATTATTAAATTGAGAAATGTAGTCACATTAGGCAATTAACTAATTTTTAAAAATCTGATATTCAAGTTATGGAAGCAAAAGTCGTGAGAGAGAAGTTCATGGAGTTCTTCAATCAAAAACAGCATAAGATTGTTTCTTCAGCACCAATCGTGCTAAAGAATGACCCCACCCTTATGTTCACGAACGCGGGCATGAATCAGTTCAAGGATTACTTCCTAAATAATGCCGTAAGCCCTAGTAAGAGAATTGCAGATACACAGAAATGTCTTCGGGTTACTGGCAAACACAATGACCTTGAAGATGTTGGTATTGACTCCTATCATCATACGATGTTTGAAATGCTTGGCAATTGGTCTTTCGGAGACTACTTCAAACGAGAGGCCATTGATTGGGCGTGGGAACTCTTGACGGACGTATATGGTATCGAAAAAGATAGATTATATGCTACAGTATTTGTTGGAGAATCATCAGATGGCTTAGAAGCTGACAATGAGGCCTACAAGATGTGGAAAGACTACCTACCAGAAGAACGTATTCTCTTCTTTGACAGGAAGGATAATTTCTGGGAGATGGGAGAGCAGGGTCCCTGTGGGCCATGTTCTGAAATTCATGTGGATTTAAGATCCCAGGAAGAAAGAGCGAAACAATCAGGGGGCGAGTTGGTGAACATGGATCACCCTCTAGTGATTGAAATTTGGAATCTTGTATTTATCCAATTTAATCGAAAGGCTGACGGTAGTCTTGAAGATCTTCCAGAAAAGCATATTGACACTGGAATGGGTTTCGAACGCTTGTGCATGGCTCTACAGGGGAAAACTTCCAACTATGACACGGATATTTTCACGGACTACATCGAAACTTTAGAATCGATTTCAGGTATAAAATACAAAAGCAAGTACGATGGAAGCTCAAAGACAGATATTGCAATGCGGGTCATTGTTGATCACATCCGGGCAGTTTGCTTTGCAGTTGCTGATGGAGAGATGCCTTCAAACACTGGAGCTGGATATGTGATTAGAAGGATTCTAAGAAGAGCCGTGAGATATTATTACTCCTTTTTGAATATCAAAAAACCTTTGATGTATAATCTCGTGGAAAAATTGGCCAACGATTTTGCAGAAGTTTTCCCTGAACTAAAGGCTCAAGAATCCTTTGTCAAACAAGTGGTTCTGGAGGAGGAAAAGTCCTTCCTAAACACCTTGGATGGTGGATTAAAGAGGATAGAACAGCTGAACCTTAATGATGGTCTAATCAGCGGTGATGAGGCCTTCTTATTATACGACACGTATGGTTTTCCAATTGATCTTACTAAACTAATTGCAAGTGAAAGAGGCTGGAAGATTGACGAAGAAGGATTTCAAAAAGCGCTTGAAGCACAAAGGAAGAGGGCAAGAAATGATGCTAAAAGAAGCACAGGTGACTGGATTTCTATTGCAGATGGAGCAGTTGAATTTGTAGGTTATGACCACTTGCAGACAGAAGGATCAAACTTGCTTCGACATAGGTCTGTGGAAGATAAGAATGGCACACATATTCAAATGGTGCTGGATAAGACACCATTTTACGCTGAAGGTGGAGGTCAAGTTGGCGATACTGGGTTCCTTCATTTTGGGCAAGATACCATCAAGGTTAATGATACTAAGAGGGAAAACGACTTGATTTTGCATATTGTAGACAGGCTGCCTAGTAAGGTGGATCTGCCAGTGAGAGCTGAGGTGGATGCGAAAAAGCGTCAAAAGACAGAAAATAATCACACAGCTACTCATCTACTTCACGCAGCTCTAAGACAGGTCTTAGGTAAGCATGTTACTCAGAAGGGGTCCCTAGTTCGCGGAGAAAACTTCAGATTTGACTTTTCGCATATGTCTAAGATGACGGATCTGGAAATTAAGAAAGTGGAAGCCATTGTAAATGCCAAGGTTAGGGAGAATATCAGTTTGGAGGAATCTAGAAAGACGCCAATTGAAGTGGCGAAAGAATCGGGAGCAATGATGTTGTTTGGTGAAAAATATGGGGATGAGGTGAGAATGATCACCTTTGACAAGAATTACTCCGTAGAACTATGTGGAGGTTGTCACGTGAATGCGACCGGCCAGATAGGTCTCTTCAAAATTATCTCAGAGACCGGGATTGCCTCTGGAGTCAGACGTATTGAAGCAATCACTTCTGAAGCTGCTGAAAACTACGTGATTGATCGACTTGAAACCTTATCCAGGGTAGAGCAGATGTTCAAGTCTAGCAACAGTCCTGAATCTTCAATCCAGGCCTTGCAAGCAGAGAATAAAAGTCTCCAGAAGAAAATAGAAAGTCTGATGGCGGAGAAGGCAGGTGATCTTCAAGGTGACTTGAAAAAAGAAATAGAAGAAGTGAACGGGGTCAAGTTCATTGGAAGGACCTTACCGATATCTGACGTTAAGGCCGCTAAAACCTTAGCTTATAACCTTGAAAAAGAGATTGGCAGTGTCTTTATAATATTTGGGATCGAAAACAGCGGCAAGGCTCAATTAATGATTACCATTAGCCAAGAACTTACTGAGGCTAAAGGGCTTCATGCAGGAAACATGGTTAGAGAACTTTCCAAAGAAATTAAGGGCGGCGGTGGTGGCCAGGCATTCTTTGCGACGGCGGGTGGTAAGGATCCTAGCGGTTTATCAAATGCGATAGCTAAGGCACGAAAAATGTTATAGGCTCTTCTGAAGTCAAAATTTGAATGGCTCGCTTGAAAATTACCTTCACTATGCAGCGATGCTATGAAGAATGTTATTTCATGCTCAAGGATGCAAATTCCATTTCTATTGAAAAGAAGCTCCATCGTTTTCTAACTCTTTGGCGTACTTGATCATCAATTTTTTTGCCTCTGCTAGTGATTTTTCTAAATTGTCAGGTTTAAGCTCTACATCCCGTACCTTTTTACTATGATGATTTCTAAGGTAGTGAGGATGATTGCTTCGAATACTAGATAAACTCCGCTTAATTTGCTCATGAACCGTTTTTTCATCAAAGTATATTCGCAAATCATCAAAAGGAAAAATGTGATAGTGGCCTAGTCCGTCTCCAAAGCAGTCATAGCGGACCACTTCTCTACCGCATATTTCAAGCGAAACACTAGGACCTGTTCCAATTTTTTCTTTCTTCCAGTAAACTATGAGTTGGGCATTTTCTTGAACAGGAAGGGCTTGTGTTGCCTTCCGATTCCTCTGTCGATTTCTCCACAGACCTCGGACGCTTAGTTCTTCTTTGAATCTCCAAAGATATTGGTTCATACTTGAGTGGCTTTCAACAACATTTCATATTATCTTGAAACTGCAGCACCACTTATCGTGTGCCCAAAAAAGATTGCATTTGCTAGGAGCTTATTGGTTCCGTACCAGTAGCCTCGAAAGTTGGTGTTGTCAGCAAAGCATATGACTCTTCCCGCGCCCTTTCCTCCGACAAAGACACCTGCAGTACCTTTCAACGCATCGAGATTTTCATTGCTAATGTATCCTGAAATTAGGGGCTGCTCAGTATATATCCCAGGGCTTGCGTACGGGTTTTTGCTAACCTTGTAGAAAGAAGTGCCGCGTTTGAAAGAGGCTAAATACTCATCCTCGATACCATAAAAGAGTGGATGGCTTCGGTCTACCTTCATTTCAAAAATAGCACCGCCGATATAATTCCGACCATTATCTTCTGATATTCTATGATAGGGCTTAGGTGAAGTCGCTGTATCTTTGTCTGCAGCCACTGTCTCAATCTTGACGAACTTGTTCCGCTTAGCCCAGTCTATTGCACCCTTGTAACAGATTAGTGTGCCTCCATCACTGACCCATCTTTCTAGGGCGTCTACAGAAAGATCCCGATAGTTTCCATTCGGCATGATGATTACAGAATAGTCCCAAAAATCAGCCCTCCTAGCTTGCTTGACATCTAATTTGGTCATAGACATCTCATACCTTGTATCTAATTGGTGCCATACCTCACCTGCATCGTAGCTAGTGACGCCGTCACCAACAAACATCATCACTTTGGCTTTCTTAAGATTGCCATTGCTAGGGCTACCTAGGTCAAAACCGTCGCTTGGTTTACCAGAAGCGAGCCCATAGATATTAATATGGCATTTCACGGCTTCTTCCTCCATCAGCGATCGAATTTCTTCTGCGTCTAAGGACTGATTTTGCAAGGGTACTATCACAGTCCCTCTTTCAAATTCTTGCTTTCCTTCCAGGGTTTCAAAGGCTGAATTTTCCGAACTCACTTTCGCTCTAAGCCCCTTATTAAGAATGTTATCTAGTAACTTAGGAGCATAATATTCTTTCCACTCGAAGGCATATGCATAAACTTGTTCTTCAGCTACTACCTTTCCTTCGTCAAAGATTGAGGAAGTCACAGGGCTACCTAGGTTCACCCTTCCTCTAATTTCTTTGTAGTCAAGGTCGAAGGCTGCACTTAGCGTCCATGCTGATACATCGTAGAAAAGACTGTCTTGAAATTCGGTAACTTCTTCAAAGATGGTCTTTGCAAGTCTGTATTGAGCTTGATCCAATGGAACTACGTAATGATCGTCATTGTCATAAAGTTGGATTTTGTGAGCAAGTAGCAGGTCAATGAAGTGTTTTAACTTTGCCCTATCTTGACCCTTTTCAAAGCGATATCCCTTCACCTGATTTTTACTTGCGAGACCCTTCGTGTTTCTGTAAAAATCTCGTTGGTAAGCAAGTAGATCTTCTCTCAAATTGAATGCTGCTTTTTGTGTTGAAAGAGCTGTCGTTACTTGGTTTCGTATGGTAAATGGGAAACTCAAATCGCCATTCGCACTTTTCTGCAAGTGTCCCCTTGAACTCGCCTGTTCAAATAGGATTCCAATTCCCCCATTCGCGTCAGGATAGGTAGAGCCTTTTCCATAGTAGA
>CAZMYK010000158.1:0-7847 GCA_964570435.1 uncultured Saprospiraceae bacterium
TTGGAGACATTCTTGCTGGACCTGCACTCGCCCATGTAGCGAGCGCCGAAGGAATAATTTGTGTAGAGAAGATAGCGGGACAAAGTCCTGAGGTAATCGACTACAATAATATACCAGGATGTACCTATTGCGTGCCGGAGGTTGCCTCTGTTGGACACACGGAAAAATCTGCAAAGGAGGCTGGTTATAAGATAAAGGTGGGTAAGTTCCCCTTTTCAGCTTCTGGTAAGGCTAAGGCTGGTGGAGTTCCAGAAGGTTTTGTCAAGGTGATTTTTGATGAAAAATATGGCGAATTTCTAGGTGCTCATATGATCGGAAACAATGTGACAGAGATGATCGCCGAAGTTGTTGCTGCTAGAAAGTTAGAAACCACAGGACATGAGATCATCAAGACAGTGCATCCCCACCCAACAATGAGTGAGGCTGTCATGGAAGCTGCGGCTGCAGCCTACGGTGAGGTCATACATCTCTAGTGTTTTCAGGCTGACCTGCGAACGAGATAAGAGCAATTAAATGTTCTTTAGATTGGAAATGAAATGCCAATATATTAATTTGCTCGTCTATGACTTATGACTGGCTTTCAGACCCCGAAGTTTTCAGTATTGGCCAAACAGAGCCGCATTGCTTTTTCTCAAGAGATGCAGAATATACGATCTTACTCAATGGTATTTGGGACTTTAAATATCAAGAAGAAGAGTGGAGCACTATTGAGGTCCCAGCTAATTTACAAGCTAAGGGCTATGGTTTCCCTATTTACGTGAATGACCGCTATGAATTTCCCAAAAATCCTCCTCATCCACCGAAAGAAAATGAGTCGGCTCTGTACAGCAAAAGATTTAAGCTGCCTGCTTCTTGGCAAGACAGAAAGACCGTCATTTCTTTTGGCGCTGTTAAGACTGCTAGTTATTACTGGCTAAATGATACCTTTCTGGGCTACAATCAAGATTCCAAGACAGAGGTAGAATTTGACATCACCAGCCATCTTAAAGAAGCAGAAAACGAAATAAGGGTCCAGGTTTTTAGGTGGTGCGATGGGTCCTACCTAGAGTGTCAGGATATGTGGCGTCTCTCTGGGATTGAAAGAGATGTAGTTCTTAGCTCCTTGCCGCTTCACCACATTCGTGACTATACCCTGCACACTTCCTTTTACCCTGAGACAGGAGCTGGACTTAGTATTAGCATTGATATGCCCAGTGAAGCAAGGGCAAGGATTTCACTATTTGACAATACAGAGGAAGTATTCCAAGAGGTGGTAGGTGAATCTCTGACAAAGCAAAATCTACCGCTAAGACCCTGGTCACATGAAAATCCCTACCTCTATTTACTCCAAATCGATCTCTTAGATGGCAAAGAAATCACCCAGACGATCAGCCAAAAAATCGGATTTAGAAGCATCGAAATAAGAGATGGCCTCCTCCTTCTAAATGGCAAGTATCTAACCATAAAAGGTGTTAATAGACATGAGCATGATGAAACGAATCTCCATGTAGTGGATGAAGAAAGTATGCTGACTGATATAAGGATGATTAAATCTGCAAACATTAATGCTGTCAGAAATGCCCACTACCCTAACCATCCACTGTGGTATGAACTGTGCGATAAGTATGGCATTCTGGTTCTTGATGAAGCAAATATTGAGTCACATGGGATGGGCTATGAGGAAGAAAGTCTAGCCAAGGACCCTAGGTGGAAAGCCGCCCACCTTGACCGGGTTAAGAGGATGTACCATCGTTCAAAAAATCATACCTGCATAATCACCTGGTCGCTCGGAAATGAAGGTGGCTACGGTTTGAATTTTGAAGGCTGCTATGATTGGTTGAAAAAAATGGACCCATATAGACCGATCCAATATGAACAAGCTAATAGAGACCAGAAAAGTGATATCTTCTGTCCGATGTACCCTTCCCCAATGTCCATTTTAGAATATGCAAAATCAAATCCCAAGAAACCCCTAATAATGTGCGAGTATGCACATGCAATGGGCAACAGTCTTGGCAGTTTCAAAGACTATTGGGAAATAATAAATAGTGAGGCCTACCTCCAGGGAGGGTTCATTTGGGATCTTGTAGATCAAGGGATCAGAATATCAGAAGGTCATTGGAAGTATGGTGGTGGCTTTGGCCCTGCAGGAACGCCAAGTGACCAAAATTTCTGTTTGAATGGGATTCTTCTACCCGATCGGACTCCGCATCCTGCCTTCTATGAGGTAAGGAAGATCTACCAGGATCCTGAATTCACAATCGACCACGATGATCAAGTAATCGTGATTACCAACAAAAAGATGTTCGAGGCTTTGGTTGGTGTTTTAGAAGTCAGGATATGGGATTGTAACCAGCAGTGGTTCTTCCAACGATATGATATGAGGATTGAAGCCGGTGCTTCAGACCTAATCGCTTTTGACCTAGAAAAAATCTCTAGCGGAGAATCCTTATTCCTGAATATTAAGGCCTTCATTAATAATGGTGAACTATCAGGCGAAGAACAATTCGTCCTTAACAGGAAGACCCAGCAGCTTCCTAGTCCCCAAAAATCCTTAGACTTCCCCTATACCATTAAGCCGCATCTTAGCAAGCCTAGAAATGACAACGATTTTGGTTATGACTATATGGACAAGTACAAGTCAGCAAGTAAGGTTGTCACAGAATTGCATGAAGAATATATCAACGATGGGACTCTGAAAGTGACCTTAACTGCTGAATCAGAGACTTTTCTTCCACGCTTTGGAGTTATCATCAAAGTGCCAAAGAATCTAGAGCAAGTCGAGTATCTAGGCAAGGGTCCACATGAAAATTATCCCGATAGGTCTTCATCGTCATTCTGGGGAAAGTACTATACTTCGCCAAGAAAAATGAAGCCCAGCTATATCAGTCCTCAGGAATCTGGGTATAGATCTCAGAACGAATTTCTTAGAATTACAGATGTGGATGGTAAGGGATTCGAAATTACTAGCCCTAGTGACTTCGGATTCAGTTACCTACCCTATGCTCCAGAGGACCTAAGCCAAAATGAAAGAGGCTCTAAAAACAAGGTGGATCTCATCGAAAGAAATTACTTCTACCTATGTATAGATTCGAAAATGATGGGAGTTGGAGGTATTGACTCTTGGTTATCAGAACCGCTTTCACAATACACCTTAGCTCCTGGGATATATTCATTGACACTCTATATAGCGTCCATTTAAGCTAAAGAAAAGCAGCTTAAGGCATTTTTTTTACTAACTTAGTGTCATGGGAACAATAACTATTAATTCTGACAAACCTAGATTAAGTTTTTGGCAAATATGGAACATGAGTTTCGGCTTTCTTGGGATCCAATTTGGTTTTGCACTGCAGAATGCCAATGTGAGCAGAATATTCGAAACACTAGGTGCCTCAAAAGATGAATTGCCCATTTTGTGGCTAGCTGCACCAGTAACGGGCCTGCTTGTGCAACCCATCATTGGATACTACAGTGACAGAACCTGGTCTGCCAAGTGGGGACGAAGGAGACCTTTCTTCATAATAGGTGCCATACTTGCAAGTATTGCTCTCTTTCTAATGCCGAATTCAACTGCGCTGTGGATGGCTGTTATTATGTTGTGGTTAATGGATGCATCCATCAATGTAAGCATGGAACCTTTCAGGGCCTTTGTTGGTGATATGTTGCCTGACGAACAAAGGACCAGCGGATTTGCAGTGCAAAGCTTCTTTATTGGTGTAGGAGCAGTAATTGCCTCGATTCTACCATGGATCTTCACCAACTGGTTCGGCGTAAGCAATACCGCTGTGGAAGGAAGTATTCCAGATTCAGTTAGATGGTCATTTTATGTCGGAGGCATCGCTTACTTTACCGCTGTTATGTGGACAGTGATAAAGACTAAAGAATATCCACCAGATGACATCGAAAAGTTAAGGTTGGAAAATGAGGAAAAAGGAATATTAGGCGGGCTGTTGGAATCCTTTGCAGGCATATTTAGGATGCCGAAGACTATGGTCCAGTTGGCATTTGTACAGTTCTTTTCATGGTTCGCCTTATTTGCAATGTGGATCTACACCACCTCCGCCGTGACCAGCCACATTTATGGCACAGATGATTCCACGTCCTTGCTGTACAATGAAGGAGCAGATTGGGTGGGCATTTGTTTCGCAGTATACAACGGTATTGCAGCAATTGCAGCATTCTTGCTACCCATTCTAGCAAAGAAGACCAGTAGGAAGGTGACACATTTAATCGCCCTTTTCTGTGGAGGCTTGGGTTTACTGTCAATTTACTTTGTTAGCGATCCCCAACTACTCTTGGTGTCAATGATCGGCATCGGTATTGCATGGGCCAGCATTCTTTCCATGCCTTACGCCATGTTAGCAGGATCATTGCCATCAGAAAAGATGGGTTACTTTATGGGAGTATTTAATTTTTTCATTGTCATACCACAGATCGTAGCTGCAGGAATCTTAGGTTTCATCCTAAAGACCTTTCTTAACAATGAGGCTATTAATGCAATGTTGGTAGGAGGAGTAAGCTTCTTTATCGCAGGTCTCTTGTGTCTCCTTGTCCAAGATAGGAAAAGCGGGACATAAAAATAGGCCGTATGTACTCTTACACACAGCCTAAATAATCATAACTTAACTTAAAAAACCTTGTTGTCTAAGGGTCTCCTGTCTCACATCTCTACTATCTATCCGATTCCCTTCGTAAATATCCTACGTAAATGTAATATTGTAAATGGATTTTTAAAAGAAAAGTTGAAAAAAAATTAATATTAAATTTACATTAGGACAATATTGGCAGATTTTATTTGTTGCTACCAGGGAATGAGCGGACTATATTCTATGAATTTCTATAATATAGAATATGCAAGATTACTGAATTAGCTATCAATTAAGGAAGGAAGGTTCATCCTAGGATTATTACAAACTTATCGATCGTGTGACTGTGTTTCGGCACTTAGCAAATCTGCGATAAAGGATTCTTGTTTAATAAAATGCCTGAAAACGAAACGCATAATTCGCCGTCTACCACTGATCACTTTGAATATTTTATACCTCCAATCATTTAGCACATTATCAGACATTTCTGGATGTATATCCCTCATATGCTTGGAATACTCCGTAATCTTGGTCGGCGCTAGATAGTGCAACTTGACCAAAATCTTAAGATAGTATCTCCTAAGCATTTCAGTCCTCCATTTTTCAAGGCTGTTCGAGTCCAAATCCCTCTCAACAGCATAGAGATAAGGCTTATCAATGAAGTTCGTAGCATTTTCCAAGAAGTATTGTTCCATTGAATTAGTAAAGTTCGCTTGGTGCTTTACCCACACAGATACTTCAGAGTCAAGATGACCAACCTTTTTGTCAATCACCAATCTAAAAAAGGATTCTAAGTCTTCACTAACACTTTTTTCCAAGTAGAAGCCTAGGTCGAGAGCACGCCTTCTATCATATATGCAAGCGGCATGAGATATAGAGTAGCCCTTCCAATAGTTAAGAAAAAAGGTGTTGCCATCTGAAATTCTATGTAAGCCATCATTGCAGGCATCCGAAACATACTCATCACTATGTTCGATATACTTTCTAGCATTTCCAAAAACCAAGGAGATCTCGCTATCTAAGAGAAACAATTCAACGGCCTTTGACACAAACTCCTTATCTATTAGGTAGTCATCGGCATTTAGCAGTAAGGCAAGGTCTCCCGTAGAATAGTCATTCAGTAAGGCCCTGTAGTTGGCGTTGATGCCTAGGTTGAAAGAACTTCTAAAATACTTAACATTCTTGTTCGGGTAGGAGGATAAGACCGTCTCAACATCACCATCGGTAGAAGCATCATCGCCAATAACAATTTCTATATTTTCATAGCTTTGATCCACTGCTGAACTCAAAGCCTTTGGCAAATAGTGTAGTTGATTATAGACAGAGATCATTATACTGACCTTTGGTTTATTGGAGTTCATTGTATGCTAATGTTTTAATCTTATCACTATGATACCAAGTAACACAGCAAATTATTGCCAAGTTGCTGATCTACCTATCATTCAGCAGAAAAATAGCTCTCCATGTCTAAGCTTTCAGCTACAAAGTCACCAACCAATTGGCCTTGGGCTACTCCATAGTCAATGGCGGGTCTATAATGTATGCCACCATAAAGACGACTTACTGCCGCTTCCTCGCTAGCGTGGATAAACGAAGTAAAACTTCTGATAGGAAGACCATACTGTAATTCAGTATCATCATCGAAAGAAAAGTCACTGCCAAATATTTCGGTCAAAACGACAGCCGCAGCCCTTGAAATCACTGAGTGTCCGCTAGTATGCTCCGGAAATGGCGGCGTCTGAAGAATGGGAATCCAATCTTCATCTAGGTGCTCATTGATGACGGTTTCAGGACGAATAAGTTTAGATCTATACTTCTCATCCCAACAACTTATAAAGCCATCGAACAAGGCAATCGAACAATAAGCATAAGACTCAATTGATTCTGCAAGACCTTGCTTTGCCTTATTTGCAGCTATCTTAGTTATTCCGATCCAGTGACCTCCAGGCGTAATCTTCTTCGTAGCATACATCACATGGCCTGTCTGATTCATTTTATATGGATTACAATCCCAAAAATTAGCGATTTCCTCCTCCTCCTCATTGGCATCTTTTACCGCACTATAGACTTCTAGCATTTCCTTATAAAATTGAGAATCTTTGTCAAGATCAAAGGGCGTCGGTCCCTTGGGCACAAATTGCGTGGCAGAATCCAAAACCATTGGCCGTATCTTGTTCCAATGTGGCTCGATACTAGTCATATAGGCAGGTGGCGTCGGCTTCCATGTACTTGCTTCGTAGTCCACGGTATATTTTGGGTATGATCGAGTCTCCTTGTATAAGTCCTTATCAGCCCATGCTAGTATTGTCCGTGCAACATCCTCTCCGTAGATGCGAGATTCCTGGAGCACTTTAGCTGGAAATCCAGCATCATCAAGCTCTTGGAGGTAGGAATTATGAAAATTCACAAGAGAGTCTTCTGAGTGGATCAGAGCCTTGCTGACTTGGAAGAAAGCTTCTATCGACGCCAGTGGTAAAGAAATTTCACTTGCTTCTTTCCATTTCGGTATTTCATTCAAACCATTCAGCCTCCCAGCAAAAGTTTTCATTTCCGAATCGGACTGGCTGATCACTTCATAGGCTGCAATACTAGGGTAGACATAATTCCGCGATGCAACGGGCGGAGAAAATATATCATGCACAATGATGTCTGAGAGCTGATCCATGTACTTATGAATTGCTGAAGAGTCATCTACTAATACATCGTAGTTTTCAACTTCCGTCTTGCAAGACAAGAGCAAGAAACTAGACATTAAAGTAATTACAATTAATCTAAGATTCATGTCGACAAATCTACCTAAATAGACTTAAAATCTGTGAAAAGTACTCCATTTCTTCGCTAGTCCCAATTGATATTCGAACCGCTTCAGGTATTCCAAAACCATCTAACTTCCTAAGCAAGATATTGTGATCATCCATATAATTAAAGAACCTAGCCGCTTCAGATGGATCCCTATGTAGGGTGCAGATAAAATTTGCATGTGACTTCACAAAGCTAAGGCCTTGTTCCTGCAGTTGATTCTCGAGCAGCCCTACCCACCGCGTATTATTTTCCAATGTTAGGCGGACATGTTTTTCATCATCGATTGCCGCAATTGCAGCCACTTGTGCCACGAGATTAGGGTTAAAGATCAACTTCACTTTTTGTAAGGCAGCTATTACTCTGGGATCTGCTATTCCATAACCTATTCTTACTCCAGCTAATCCATATAATTTTGAAAATGTCCTAAGGGTTAGTACATTCTCCTTCTTCTGGACAGCAGAATCCGGAAAATTCGGATTG